>SKUV01000240.1 GCA_007129775.1 Paracoccaceae bacterium
CCGCCTGCCAGATCAGCGCCAGCGCGGCCTCGGCCCGGGCAGCGCCCAGCACCGGCCCGGCATTGGCGAGGAACTTTTCGGACAGATCGTCATCCGTCATCGGGTTGTCGCCCTCGCCGCGCGGGTCCAGCACCCGGCGGCGCAAGATCCGCCCGTCGCGCAGCGTCAGCGCCACCCGGCCGCTGCGGCAGCCCGGATAATCGGACTCGCATTCCGGGTCCACGAAGGTGCGGGTCGCGGAGAGCAGGCGCTGCGCCTCGGGCGTGTCGAAGCTTTCGGGGGCAAGCTCCGCCACGCCCAGCTGGCCATGGATCAGCGCCGCGGCGATGCCGCAGGGCGCGCTCATCTGTGCCTCCAGCAGGTTGCGCGCGGTGATGTGGTCATGGCCCCGCGCGCCGACCTCGTAAAGCCCGATCTCGATGCCGGTCACATCTTCCGAACTCAGCCCCTCCTCGCGCCGCAGGGCCAGCGCCGCGTCGATGGCGGCGTGATAATGGCGGCAGCAGGGATAGGGCTTGAAATAGGCGGTGGTGACCAGATGGCGCTGGCCGAGCCCTTCGGTGATCTGCCCGGGATCCGCCCGGTCGCGCACCATCGCCTGAAACAGCGCATGCGGCCCCTCCAGACAGGCGGTCGCGCCGGTGATCCCCTCGGCCGCGAGGCCCGCGCAGACCAGCCCGTCGCGCGCGGCCTTGCCGGGATGGAGCCGCTTCACCTCGGCCCCGTCGTGCAGATATTGCCGCAGCCCACCCGAGAACGACGCCGCAAGCCCCAGCGCGTGGCGGGTGGTCAGCGCATCGCTGCCGGCCATGCGCGACGCCACGGCGGCCGCGCCGAAGACCCCCGCCACCGGCGTGTTGTGCCAGCCGTTGCTGGCCGATGCGGGGTGAATGGCCGAGGCGATGCGCAAAGTCACCTCATAGCCCGCGACCGCTGCGGCGATCAGGCGCGACATGTCGGCGCCCTGCGCCTCGGCCGCGGCGAAGGCTGCCGAGAACACGACCCCGCCCGGATGGACCGAGCCGCGGGTCTGGCCATCGTCGAAATCGAGCGCATGGGCCGCCGCCCCGCCCACGAACGCCGCCTCCGGCGCCGAAAGCCCGGCGCGCTGGCCGATGGGCGTGGCCACCGGCCGCGCCCCCTGCGCCACGGCCCAACGCATCAACGCCTGCGTCACCGGCATGCCGGCCCCGGCCAAGGCGCAGGCGAGGTAATCCACCATAGCCCGGCGCAGCGCGTGGAGCGCCGCGTCGGGCAGATCGCCGGCCTCCAGCCCCGCCACATGGGCCGCAAGCTGGCCCGAGAGCGTCTCGCCCCCCGTCGTCGTTGTGCGGACATTCATGGGCTTTCCTCCTTCACCACGAGCGCGTCGAGCGCCACCACTCCCTGCCCTTCCGGCCGAACCAGCAGCGGGTTGACCTCGGCCTCCGACAGCCCCGGCGCCGCAAGCCCCAGCCGCGAGAAATCGGCAACCGCCTGCGCCAGAGCGTCCAGATCGCCGCGCGGCAGGTTGCGATAGCCGTCGAGCGCGCGCAGTTCGGGCAGTTCGGCGATCATCTCGCGCGCCGTGGCCGCATCGACCGGGGCCACGCGCACGGAGGTCTGGGGCCGCAACTCGGCGGTCACGCCGCCCATGCCCAACACCACGACCGGGCCGACCTCGGGGTCATTGCGCCAGCCGAGGATGACCTCGGCCAGCCCGTGCGCCATCTCCTGCACCAGCACGCCCTGCAGCCGGGCCTCGGGGGCGGCCGCGCGGGCGCGCTCCAGTAGGTCGGTGGCGACGGCGGGCAGGTCTTGCGGCGCCACGCCGAGTTTCACCAGCCCCGCGTCGGATTTATGCGCGATGTCAGGCGAGAGCACCTTGACGGCAAGCGGGCCGGGGATGTCGGGCAGCGGCTTGTCCGGAGCCCAGACCGCGGCCCGCGGCCCCGGCACGCCGAGCGCGGCGAAAAACCGCGCGGCTGCATCCTCGTCCCAGTCGCGGGTTTCGCGCGCGAGGGTGCCGGCCGCCTCCAGCGCGGCGGGCGCGACCTCGGGCGGATCGGCGGGCGCGCGCCAGCGCAGATAGGCATGGACCGCATCGGCGCAGCTTTCGGGTGTGCGGAACCCCGCCACCCCCTGTTCGTGCAGCATCGAAAGGCATTCATCGGCCTGCGGCGCGAGGAAGACGGCAAGCGGCTTGCCCCCCAGCTCCGCCCCGGTGATGCGTTCGCAGATCATCGCGGGGCGCGAGCGGGCCGAAGACCCCATGACCGAGATCACCGCATCGCAATGATCGCTGGCCAGCAACTCGGAAAGGATACGGGCATAACGCCCGCCCTCGCCCGTGCCCATGGGCAGGTCGATCAGCGGGCTGTCGGAAATCTCGATCCCGGCTTCGGCCAGCCGGGCGCGCAGATCCGCGGGCGGCTCGGGCACATGATCGCCCTGCGCGCCGAGCCGGTCGGCGATCATCGCCGCAGCCCCCCCGGTGGCGGTGACCATGGCCACCCCGCGACCATTCGGTGGCCCGTGCCCCTCCACCAGCCGGGGCAACTCCACCAGCCCCTCCATCGTCTCCACCCGCAGGATACCATGGGCGCGGAAATAGGCCTGCGCCACCTCGTCGGCGCCCACCATCGCACCGGTATGGGATGCGGCGAGCCGCCGGCCAAGGGCCGAGCGGCCCAGCTTGTAGGCGATCACCGGCTTGCCGGCGGCAAAGGCGCGCCGCGCCGCCGCGGCCAGAACCGGCCCGTCGCGCATGGTTTCCAGAAAGAGCAGGATCACCCGGGTTTCGGGATCGTCGGCGAGGATCGAGACCACATCGCCGACGCCCAGATCGGCTTCGTTGCCGATGGAAACCATCTTGGCAAACCCGATCCCCCGCGCCGCCGCCCGGGTCAGCAGGCTGCCCAGCATGGAGCCGCTTTGCGACACGACCGACACCGGCCCGGGCACCAGCCGCTCGGCCAGAAGGGCGGCGTTGGTGGTCAGCGGCAGCGCGCCGTGCACATTGACCAACCCGATGCAGTTCGGCCCCAGCAGCCGCACGCCCCCGGCGCGGGCGCGGGCGACGATACGGTCCTGCAGGGCCGCGCCCTCGGCGCCGATTTCGGCGAATCCGGCGGTGAAGATCGTGGCCACCGGCACCTTGCGCCTGGCGCATTGGTCGATCACATCCTCGATCGCGCGCGCCGGCACCATGATGAAGGCGTGATCGATTTCGCCGGGGATCGCGTCCAGATCGGGATAGGCGGGCAGGCCCATCACCTCGGCGCGGCCGGGGTTCACGGGCAGGATGCGCCCGGCAAACCCCGCCTCGGTCAGATAGCGCTGGGGGCGGGCGTTGTTCTTGGCCGGATCGGCCGAAGCACCGATCAGCGCGACCGAGCGCGGGCGAAAAAGGCTGTCGCCCAAGGGGCGCGCGGGGGCGGCCGGGCGTGCCGGCGCCGTCAGGTCTGCTGTCATGGGCTCACTCCCCCGAAAAGACGGGTTTGCGCTTGTCGCGAAAGGCCATCACCCCCTCGCGGTGATCGGCCGAGGCGCGCGCCACCCCGGCGGCGAAGCTTTCGATCTCCAGCACCGTGTCGATGGAGGGCGCGCAGGTGGCGGTGAACATCTTCTTGGCCAGCGCCAGCACATAGGTGGGCGCCGCGGCCAGGTCGCTGGCGAGTTTCAGGGTCTCGTCCTGCAGCGCCTCGTCGCTCACCACGCGGTTGATCACGCCCCAGTCCAGCGCCTCGCGCGCGCCCAGCCGCCGGCCGGTCATCACCAGTTCCTTGGCGCGGGCAAGCCCCATGCGCTGGGCCATGAAAAAGATCGCGCCACCGTCGGGCACCAGCCCGACATTGGTGAAGGCCTGCTGGAAATAGCCGCTTTCGGCCGCGATGATGAGATCCGACGCCATCGCGAGCGAAAACCCGATCCCCGCGGCCGGGCCGTGCACGGCGGCGATCACCGGCTTTTCGATGCCGTAAACCGCGCGCACCGCGGCGTGGCGGCGCTGCAGTCGGGCGCGGGCCGCGGGCCCGGTGGTCTTGAGCATGGCGCCGATGTCGGAGCCCGAGCAAAATCCCCGCCCGGCCCCGCACAGCACCACGGCGCGCACCGCCGGGTCCTCGTGCAGGCTGGCGAAGACCTCGGTCAGGGCGCGATAGGTCGCCTCGTCCAGTGCGTTGAGTTTGTCGGGCCGGTTCAGCCGCACTTCGGCGACCCCCGGCGCGGGTTGGCCCAGCAGCAGGCCGGCCTCTTCAGCGGCTTTGTCCTGTCCCATCAGGAAGCTCCGGTTGCGGATGGTTCGGGTGCGGTTGCGGTAGTGTCGGGGGCGGCCGCCTCGGGCGGGCGCGGCGGGCGCTGGCTGAAGCGGCGCTCGAACACCATCTCGCCCAGCCGGTTCTTCAGCATCTCGATGGAGCCGCCGGCGATCATCCAGCCGCGCGAACGGCGGAAACAGTATTCGACCAGCGACTCGCGCGAATACCCCAGCCCCCCCATGATCTGCACCGCCTCGTTGGCGGCATTGAAGCCCACCTGGTTGCACATCAGCTTGGCCACGCTGGTATCCTCGGGCGAGGGCAGGCCGCGGTCGGCCTTGGTGGCGGCCCGGTAAAGCAGCAGTTGCGCGGCCTCCAGCGCCACCAGCATGTCGGCGAATTTCCATTGCAGGCCCTGAAATTCGCACAATTGCCGGCCGAACTGCACCCGGTCGGACGCGTATTGCTTCGCCTCGTTGAAGCAATAGCGCCCGTAGGCGAGCGAGCGGGCCGCGTTGCCGATCCGTTCGGCATTGAAGCCCGAGATCTGTTTCTTGAACCCGCCCGCAGGCAGCAGCACATCCTCGGGCGGGATGAAGACATTGTCGAAAAACATCGGCGCCCAGGCCGCGCCCGACATGAACTGCGAGGTCTTGCCGAAGGTGAAGCCCTCGGTATCGCGGCGCAGCAGCACCGATCCGATGCCGCGCACGCCGGGGCCGAAGCGCACATAGACCAGATAGACATCGGCGAACGGGTTCGGAAAAACCTTGGCGCCGTTGATGCGAAAGCCGTTGCCATCGGGCGTGGCCATGGTCTTGAGATCGGTGGTCGCACTGCCGGCGTCGGGTTCGGTCATGCCCACGGCGATGACCTCGCGGCCTTCGAGGATCGGGCGCAGGAAACGCTCCTTCTGGTCGGGGCTGGCGTATTGCGACAGCGTCCGGATGGCGCCGAAATTGCCCTCCTGGATAATGTCGGCGCTGCGCGGGCAGACGGCGGCGATCTGTTCGATGGCGATCACCGCATCCATCAGCGTGCCGCCCTGCCCGCCGTCTTCCTCGGGGATGGTGATGCCCAGGAGGCCGTTTTCGTAGAAGAGTTTTTTCAACTCCCTCGGAAACTGCTCTTCATGGGCGCGGGCGAGCGCGCCCTCCTGCAGGTGGCGCCGGGCGAAGCCGGCCACCATGTCGGAAAAGATACGCTGTTCGTCGGTGAAGTCGAAATCCATGTCAGGTCCGTCTCTGTCTTTGGGGGGACGGGGCGGACGGGCCGCCCCGACGCACGGGGATGGGTCAGGAAAAGGTGTATTCGGTATAGGTGCCGACGCAGGCCGGGCCCGGGGCCGTCCACATCCGCCGCGCGGTCAGGTCGATCACCGATGACACCAGGGTGAAACCGATGCTGTCCGAATTCGGGTCGGGGTGGCGGCAGATCGAGTACGGAAAGCCCTCGTGATCGGCCAGCACCTCGCGGACATGGTCCGGGGTTATGCGGCCATGTTTGGCCATCAGCAGGTCGCGCATCCGGCAATCGCGCAAGAGCGTGTCGGGGTGGTTGCGCGGGCCGTGATCATCCACCTCGGCCTGCGCCTGCGGATTGAGGAAGTGGTTGGAATGCACGACGATCCCCTGTTCGGGGTGGACCTCGTAGGCCTGTCCGGGCACGCCTTCGATATCGACCGCGCCCTGACCGTCGCCCGCGATGATGTGGTTGCCGGAATGGGAACGGGGCGTTTGCTTCAACATGCGCACCGCATCGGCGAAGGTCTTGCAGCGCAGCGCCCGCCGCCGGGCCATGCCCGAGGTGGTGCCGCGATCCGCCCGCCGTTCGCGGTTGCTGCGCAGCGCGTTGCCCACGGCGCCGATGCCGTGCTCGTTCATGCCGTGGCGAAAGAGAATCCCGGCCTCGGTCACGAAGATCAGCGCGGGGTCGCCTTCGATGCGCTGCTCGATCAGCACGGTGTTGGGCTGGCAGGCCCCGTCCTGGTCCCAGTTCTGGGCCATCAGCGTATGGCCGTCCGCCGTGGCCTCGCCGAGGATCGCGGCGGTGGTGCATTCGTGATCCTCGGCGGTGCCCTCCTCCACCATGCGGATCAGGCCGGTGCGGATGTTGATGAGATAGATCTCGCGCCGGTCGGCCTCGGCGCCCTCGGCGATCCCGTCCATCTCTTCCACCAGAGCCGGGTCCAGTTCGCGCAGCATCCCGATGTTGCGCTCCGCGATCTCCAGCGCGGTCTCCCACGCCAGATTGATCTTGCCGAGCTTGGCCTTGTAGACCTTGATGCTGCCGGCCACCTGCTCGCCGAAGGCGCGGCCGTGGGCGCGCCCCACATCATGCGGCCGACCTTCGGAGCGCAGGAAGGGCAAGGCCTTGGGCGGGTTTACGTCCTGGATCACTGACATCGCAAGTATCCTTTCGATTGATCAGGCGTTGGGTTGGGTGGGGGCCTGGGCGGATTGCGCCGCCTTGGCCGCGCGGGCCTCGGCGAGGCTCTGGTTACGGGCCTGCCGGAAGGGGGAGCGCGGGTCGTATCGGTCGCGCAGCCAGTCGCCGATCAGGTTTGACGAGATCACCACCAGAAAGATCGCGATCCCCGGCAGCGCCGCCAGCCACCATGCGGTGGCGACATAGTTCCGCCCCGAGGCCAGCATCCCGCCCCATGTGGCGGTCTCGGCGCCGATGCCGAGCCCGAGGAAGGACAGCGAGGCCAGCGCGAGGATGTTGTAGCCCAGATCGACCGCCGACAGCACCAGCACCGTGGGCATCACATTGGGCAGCAGATGCTTGAACATCACCCCGAAGGGCGAGACACCCAGCGCGCGGGCCGAGAGCGTGTATTCCCGCTCGCGCAATTGCAGCACCTCGCCGCGCACCGGTCGGGCGAAACCCGGCCAGCCGCTGAGAACCAGCGCGATGACGATCTTGTCGGGCCCCTGCCCCAGCACCGCCACCAGCGCGATGGCGAGAACGAGGAACGGAAACGCCAGCCAGATATCGACGATCCGCATGATGACCGTGTCCACCCAGCCGCCGAAATAGCCCGAAATCAGGCCGATCACGACGCCCAGCATCGCGGTCAGCACCATCACAACCACCCCGATGGCGAGCGAGATTCGCGCGCCGTGGATGATCCGCGACAGCACATCGCGGCCCAGCTGGTCGGTGCCCAGCCAGTAGCCTTCGGTTCCCGGCGGGCGCAGGCGCATCATCAGCGACTGGGCATTGGGCGGGTGCGGCGCGATCCACGGCGCGAAGATCGCGAGGATGGCGAAGAAGACCAGCGTCGTCACCGCAAAGACCACGATGATGTTGGGCAGCGGCCGGCCGCGCCGCTTCGGAACGGAGACATGCATCATTTGTTGCCCCTCCCGCCGCTGAGTTTCACCCTTGGATCGAGCATGCCGTGGATGATGTCGGCCATCAGGTTGGCCGCGATCACCATCGCGGTAAGCAGCACCACCACCCCCTGCACCACCGGGAAATCCCGCGCGTTGATGGCCTGGATCAGCAGATAGCCCATGCCCGGATAGGCAAAGACGGTCTCGATCACGATCGTCCCGCTCAGAAGCGCGCCGATGCGCAGCCCGATGATCACCGCCGTGGTCGGCATGGCGTTGTGCAGCATGTGCCGCACCACCGCCCGTTCCGACAGCCCGCGGGCACGGAACGCGTCGATGAAATCCTGATGCTTGACCTCCAGCAGGCTGGAGCGCAGCACCCTTACGAATTGCCCGCAGATGCCGGTGCCAAGCGTCAGCGCAGGCAGCGTCATGTGCCGCAGAACCGACCACGCGGCTTCCCAGTTGCCGGTCAGCACCGCATCGGTAAAGGGCGCGCCTGTGACCCGGGTGATCGACAGCCGCGTGTCCAGCACCCCGCTGACCGGAAAGATCGGTATCCAGACGGCGAAGAACATCACCAGCATGATGCCTTGCCAGAAACTGGGCAGCGACACCCCGATCAGCGCGAATGCGGTTCCGCCCCGGTCCCAGACCGTGTTCTGTTTCAGCGCGGACAGGATCGCTACCGGTACCGCGATCACCAGCGCGATCAGCAGCGCATAGATAGAAAGCTCGATCGTCAGCGGCAGGGCCCGGGCGACCATATCGAGCACCGGCTCGCCGCCGCGCACGATGGAATTGCCGAAGTTGAGCCGAAGAATATCGCCCAGAAAGACGAAATACTGCACGTATAGCGGCCGGTCGAGCCCGAGCGCGCGCTCGAACTCTGCCCGGGCCGCGCCGATATCCTCGTCATCGCCCTCGGCGAACATCAGGGCGACCGGGTCGCCCGGCATGACCCGCAGCATGAAGAAGATAATGAGCGTCACACCGAACAGCACGATCAGCGTCTGCCCTGCCCGATGCAGAATGAAATTCAACACGCAGCCTGTTCCTTCTTGTCTGGCGCCTCCCCGGCCGCCGCGAGGGCGGCCGGGTGGAATCGTCATCCGGTGGTTGCCGCCCGCCCCCGCAATGCGTCGGGCAGGCGGCCATGCGATGAACGGCCGGACTCAGTTGCCGACCGAGACCTCGTGCATGTTGAAGAACTGCCCCGCCGAGGAACCGGCGAAGCCTTCCACATGCGGCTGCATCGCCCAGACATCGGACGGGCTGAACATCGGCACCCACGGCATGTGAACCTCGGTCAGCCGACGCACGATCTCGTCGGTGTACTCGCGTCGAAGGACAGGGTCGGCCTCGGCTGCGGCCTGACGTTCGAGCGCGTCGAGTTCCGGGTCGCAGAACCCCGTCCGGATCCGGTTCGATTCGAAGCGCGAGCAGTCGAAGTGGTTGTTGTAATAGGCACCGAGGAAGGTGCCGGCCCCGTATCCGCCCCCGGCGAACAGGAGGTCGAACTCGCCGGCCTCGTTGCGTGCGTTGAACGAGGCCTGATCGAGCACCACTGTGGTAATGTTCATGCCATAGCCGCGCAGTTGTTCGGCCACCACCTGCGCAGGCAATTCCCACGCGGACTCCACATACATCTCGATCGGCTCGGTGATCTGCGACAGGATCGGCCGCGCCTTGTCGGGATCGTAGGAGAAGGGCACATAGCCCTCGATGAACCCTTCCTGCCCGCTGCCGGGGATCTGCCAGTTCACATTGGCCAGACCCTCATAGAGGAAGTCCACGATCGCCTGCCGGTCGAACGCATAGTTCATCGCGCGCCGCACCTCCGGGTCGTGGAAAGGCGAGCCTTCGCGGACGTTCATCATTACCATCCGCATGTAGGTGCCCGGCACAACCTCCAGCTTCACGTTGGCGCTCTGCAACTGCCCGAGGAAATCGGGCGTCACCGGAAAGATCATGTCGACCGAGCCGGCCAGCAGTTCGGCCACGCGGATCGCTTCTTCCGGGATGGTGCGCCAGGTGATCCGCTCCACCAGGGGCGAGCCCTGCCAATAGTCTTCGAAGGCATCCATCACCACGCGCTGTTCGGGCACCCATTCGACGAAGCTGAAGGGCCCCACGCCCATGGGCGGATGGGTGCGCGCCTCTTCCATCGACAGATTTTCGTAGGTCGCCTTGTGCAGGATTTCCTGCCCGGTCAGGTGCAGCCCGACCACGGCCGAGGCCGGCGGGCCGAAGGGCACCGCAGTGTGCCAGCGCACGGTGTAGCGATCCACCGCCTCGATGCTGTCGATGTTGCGCATGTTGCCCATACCGGCGCGGGGCGAGTTTGTCTCTTCCGCCCAGAGCCGCTGGAAGGTGAAGACCACATCCTCGGCGGTCAGTTCGTCGCCGTTGTGAAACAGAACGCCCTCGCGGATACGCGCCTCGTAGGTCGTCTCGTCGATCTGTTCGAGCGACTCGGCCAGCAGCGGCACCGGCGTCAGCCCCGGCGGTTCCTGATAGAACAGCTTGTCGCGCATGTTGTGCGAGATGATCTGCGTGTAGCGCTGGCGGTGCATCTGCGGGTCCATCGTGCTCGGATCCCATTGCCAGCCGATGGTCAGCGTGCCCGAGGGCGTGCGCTCCTGCGCCTCCGCCATCGGTGCCGACAGCACCAGCGCCATTGCCAGCGCTGAAACCGCAGCAGTTCCGTAAAGGTTGCGTTCAGTCATTCTGTCTTCCTCCCTGTGACAATTTTGTCCTTGCCTGCGGCGGGGGGATCCCCGCCGCAGGACGCTGTCTCAGTTACCGACCGAGACGTTGTGCATGTTCATGAACTGCCCCGCCGACGAGCCGGTGAAGCCTTCCACATGCGGCTGCATCGCCCAGACCTCGGCGGGGTTGAACACGGGCACCCAGGGCATTTCCACCTCGGTCAGGCGAATGATGATCTCATCGAGCATCTCGCGCCGGAGTTCGGGATCGTCTTCGGCCCGGGCCTCCCTTGCCATCGCGTCAAGCTCGGGGTCGCAAAAGCCGGTTCTGATCCGGTTCGACTCGAAGCGCGAGCAATCGAAGTGATTGTTGTAGTAGGCGCCCAGAAAGTCGCCCGAGCCATAGCCGGCCCCGGCCCAGAGCAGATCGAAGTTCCCGCCCTCGTTCGTGGCGTTAAACGAGGCCTGATCGAGGATCGTGACGGTGACGTTCATGCCGTAGCCGCGCAACTGCTCGGCCACCACCTGTGCGGGAAGCTCCCACGCGGCTTCGGTGAACATCTCCAGCGGCTCGGTGATCTGCGACAGGACCGGCTGCGCCTTGTCGGGGTCATAGGAAAAGGGGTTGTAGCCCTCGATGAACCCCTCCTGCCCGCTGCCGGGCACCTGCGTCGCGGCGACGGCGAGGCCGGAATAGATGAAATCCACGATCGCCTGACGATCGATGGCATATTGCATCGCGCGCCGCACCTCGGGGTCGTGGAAGGGCGAACCCTCGCGGACGTTCATCATCAGCATCCGCATGTTGGTGCCCGGCTGGATTTCCAGCTTCATGTTCGCGCCGCGCAGCTGGTCGATGAAATCGGGCGTCACCGGAAAGATCATGTCGACCGAGCCGGCCAGCAGTTCGGCCACGCGGATCGCTTCTTCCGGGATGGTGCGCCAGACGATCCGCTCCACCAGGGGCGCACCTTCGAAATAATCCTCGAAAGCGTCCATCACCACGCGCTGGTCGGGGATCCATTCGACGAACCGGAACGGCCCCACGCCCATGGGCGGATGGGTGCGCGCCTCTTCCATCGACAGGTTTTCGTAGGTCGCCTTGTGCAGGATTTCCTGCCCCTGCAGGTGCATGGCCACCACCGCGGTTTCGATCGGGCCGAAAGGCACGGCGGTGTGCCAGCGCAGGGTGTAGCGGTCGACCGCTTCGACACGGTCGATGTTGCGCATGTTGCCCATGCCGGCGCGGGGCGAGTTGGTTTCTTCCGCCCAGAGCCGGTCGAAGGTAAAGACGATGTCCTCCGATGTCAGTTCGTCGCCATTGTGGAACAGCACGCCCTCGCGGATCTTCACCTCGTAGGTCGTCTCGTCGATCATCGTGATCGATTCTGCCACCAGCGGCACCGCGGCAAGGCCCGGCGGCTCCTGATAGAACAGCTTTGAGCGCATGTTGTGCGAGATGATCTGCGTGTAGCGCTGGCGGTGCATCTGCGGGTCCATCGTCTCGGGGTCCCAGCGCCAGCCGATCGTCAGCGTGCCCGAGGGCGTGCGCTCCTGCGCGGCGACGGTCTGCGCCGACAGGCCCAGCATCAGGGCCAGCGCCGAGACCTGCGCGGTCGCGATCCAGTTCGTCCGTGTCATGTCGTTTCCTCCTCCTGGTGTCGGGGTTGGATGCGCGGCTCCGGGCCTGTTGTCCTCCCGTTCAGGCCGTCTGGCGCTGGCGCCGGCGCGGGTCCGGCACCGGGTGCGCCTCCACGAGCGACCGCGTGTAGGGATGCTGCGGATCGCTGTGAATCTGGTGGGGATCGCCCGCCTCCACGATCTGGCCGTGGCGCATCACCGCTACATGGGCGCAGAAGCGTTCGACCACGGCGAGGTCATGGGCGATCAGCAGATAGGTCAGGCCGAAGGCGTCCTGCAATTCCTGCAAAAGCGCGAGGATCTGGGCCTGCACGCTCACGTCGAGGGCCGATACCGGCTCGTCCAGCACCACGATCCCCGGCTCCACCGCGAGCGCCCGGGCGATGGCGATGCGCTGGCGCTGGCCGCCCGAGAATTCATGCGGATAACGATCAAGGCTGTCGGCATCGAGCCCGCAGCGCCGGGCGAGGGCGATCACCCGCCCGTTCACCTCGTTTCCCGGGCAGAGCCTGTGCACGCGAATGCCCTCGGCGATCAGGTTGCCCACCTTCCAGCGCGGGTTGAGCGACGAGGTCGGGTCCTGAAAAACGATCTGCACGGTCCGCGCAAAGCTGCGTGCGGCCTGCCGGTTTTGCAGCACATCGACGCCGTCGATCAGGATTTCGCCCGAATCCGGTGTGATCAGCCGGGTGATCATCCGCGCCACGGTGGATTTGCCCGAGCCGCTTTCGCCCACAAGCCCCATGGTCGTGCCCGCCGCGATGGCAAAGGACACATCGTCCACCGCCTTGACCAGTTCGGACCGCGCAAAGGTCTCCGACCCCACGCGGAAGGATTTGCATAGGTTGCGCACCTCCAGCGCCCGGCCCTGCCGGCCATCCTCTTGCATCATGCCGTCCGGTCCGCTCATGCCATGCCCTCCAGCGGGTTTATGCAGCGATAACTGCCGCCCGGGGTGCGGGTTTCGGCCGGCAGCGCCTCGCGGCAGCGGGGCTGGGCACGCTCGCAACGGTCGGCAAAGGGGCAGGTGTTCAACGTTCCGAACACCTGAATCGCGGAGCCCGGGATCGGCACGAAGGCGCCGCTTTCGCCCATGCGCGGCATCGAACGCAGCAGCGCCCCGGTATAGGGATGGCGCGGCGCATCGAAGAGCCCGATGACATCGGCCTCTTCCGCCACGATCCCGCCATAGAGCACCGCCACCCGGTCGCAGGTCTGGGCCACCACGCCCAGATCATGGGTGATCATGATCACCCCCGCCCCGCGCGCCGAACACACGCCCAGCAGCAGATCGAGCACCTTGCGCTGCACCGTCACATCCAGCGCCGAGGTCACCTCGTCGGCGATGATGATCTCCGGATCGGCGATCAGCGCCGCGGCGATCACCGCGCGCTGGCGCATCCCGCCCGACAACTGGTGCGGATAGGCGTTGAGCGTGCGCTTGGGGTCGTTGATCTTCAACTCCGACAGCAGGTCGGCCGCCACTTCCAGCGCTTGCCGCGCGGGCATCCGGCGATGCACCGCCAGCACCTCGGCCAGTTGTGCGCCGATGGTGCGCACCGGATCGAGCGCGGTCAGCGCATCCTGAAAGACATATCCGATTTCGGGGCCGCGGACCTTGCGCAGCCGCGCCTTCGACGCGCCCACCAGTTCCTCGCCCTTGTAAAGCACGCTGCCACCCAGCCGGGCGGTGGGCGGCAGAAGGCCGATGATCGCGCGCGCCGTGGCCGATTTACCGGCACCGGATTCGCCCACGACGCCGAAAACCTCGCCCTTGCCCACATCGAACGAAACCGACGAGACCGCAGTGACCGCGCCGAAACGCACCGATAGATCGCGCACGCGCAGCAGCGGTGTTGCGCTCCGGTCAGTACGGCTGGTGGCCGTGGTATCGGACAGCGACGTGTCAGGCATGGTCATGCGCGCGGGTCACGGCTGTGGATCATGGCGAAGGCTCCCGTTGATAAACTTCCATTTATTGGGTCGTATTTTCTGATCTGCATATCTTCTCCCCCGACAATTCCAAAAATGCCGCAAATTTGCAAGCTTTTCGTGGGATTCTCCACCCCGCAGGAATGACTCATTTCATCAGTTGGAATTCCGCGGTCCCGCGCGAGACGGTTTCGCGGCCGGCTTCGTCCAGCACGATGAATTGCACGCCATCGCGCGCGCCCGCACTCCGGCGCCACAGATGCAGGCGCAGGGCGGTGCCGGGCAGGACCGGCGCGCTCAGACGCGCCGCCAGCATCGACAGCGGCGGCCCGCCCGCGGCCCGCGATGCGCGGTCAAGCGCGTGGCCCGCCATGCCCAGCGTGGCGAGGCCGTGCAGGATGGGGCGGTCGAACCCCGCGCGCCGGGCGGTGGCCGGATCGGAATGCAGCGGGTTCATGTCGCCCGAAAGTCGGTAGATCAGCGCCTGATTCGCGGCCGTGGGCAGCGCGATCTCGGCGTCCTCCGGGCGCTCGGGCCGTGCCCAGTCGGGCCCGGACGGGGCCGGATCGTGCCGGCCGTCGCGGGCAAAGCCGCCATCGGCGCGGCAGAAATTGACCTGTTCGTATTCGGCCAGCAGCCGGCCGGTGCCGGCGTCGGTGATCTCGCGCAGAAGCGTCACCAGCGCGCCGCGCCCCGCGCCCTTGTCGGTGACCCGCAGCACCCGGTGTCGCGCCTCGATCCGCGCGGCCGGCGGCAGGGGCGCATGCAGGCGCAGCCGGCTTTCGCCCAGCACGAGGCGGGTGTAATCCACTCCCGCCCTGGGGTCGCGCAGCCACGGGCCCGGGCGGCCCAGCGTCATCGGCATGGTGCAGACCACCTCGGGCGGGTCGGCGGCGACACAGCGCAGATCATCCTCGGCCAGCGGATCGGCGCCGAGGTTCAGCCCCAGTGCATAAAGCCTGCAGTCGCGCGCGTCATACTCCTGCACGACCGGATCGAAGCGCCAGTTCCTGAGCGTGTCGTAATCGATCATCGCCGCCGCCCCCTGCTGCCCGCCTCAGCGGAACCCGCCGCCGCCGCTGACATAGACGGTGTCGGCGGTCATGAATTCGCAGGCGTCCGAGCACATGAAGACCACCAGTTCCGCGATCTCGTCGGCCGTCGCCATCCGCTTCATCGGGATGCCGGCAAGGATACGCTCGCGATGGGCCTGCGAGGTGCCAGAGGCATCGAGAAACGGCGTCTCCACACTTGCGGGCGAGACCGACAGGCAGCGGATGCCCCGGTCGGCGAATTCGCGCGCCACGCCAAGGGTCAGCGTCAGCACCGCCCCCTTGGCCGAGGCATAATGCACCGATCCGCCCGGCCCGCCGCGCTTGTGGGCCATGCTCGCGACATTGACGATCGTGCCCTTGCCGCGCTCCAGCATATGGGGCAGCACCTCCTGCATCGCATAGAAGGTGCCGTTGACGTTCAGGTCATAGCTGCGCTCCCACAGCGCATCGTCGATTTCCAGAAATCCGCAGCGTTTCAGCGCCGAGCCGGCGGAATTGAACAGGAAATCCACAGCGCCGAAACGGTCGATGCCGGCGTCGATCAAGGCGCGCACCTCGGCACGGCTGGTGACATCGCAGCCCACCGGCTGCGCGGCGCCGCCCGCGGCCTCAACCTGACGGCAGGTTTCCTGCGCCGCCGGCAGGTCGATATCGCCGGCCACGACCCGTGCGCCCTCGCGCGCGAAGAGCAGCGCCGTGGCGCGGCCGATGCCGCTGCCCGCGCCGGTGATCAGCGCGGTCTTGTTGTGAAAGAAATCAGGTGTGCGGGCCAATTCTGCTCTCCGTTATGTCTTGGCGTGGCTCAGGCCGGGCCGGTGCCGGGTGGGCTTTGGCGGCGACGCGCGCCGGGGTCATCGGGGCGGTTCATCCTCTTCCCCGTCAATCGGCAAAGGGGTCGCGCGCGGCGCCGGAATAGCTGATCTGCACGTTCTTGGTCTGCAGATACTGGTCCAGCGCCTCGATCCCGCGTTCGCGGCCAAAGCCGGAATCGCGATAGCCGCCGAAAGGCGCCATGGCGGCGGCGGCGCGGTAGGTATTGACCCAGACGGTGCCGGCATGGATGCGATCCACCATCCGCAGCGCGCGATTGATGTCGCGCGTCCAGACCGCCGAGGCGAGGCCGTAGCGGCTGTCATTGGCGATGGCGATGGCCTCGTCCTCGGTCTCGAAGGGGATGATGGCGAGCACCGGGCCGAAAATCTCCTCCTGCGCCAGATCCATCGAATTCGCCACATCGGCAAAGATCGTGGGCTCGATGAAAAAGCCGCGGCCCAGCCCATCGCCGCTTGCGGCCTTGCCGCCGGCCACCAGCCGCGCGCCGTCGGCACGGGCCTTGTCGATACAGGCGAGGATATGGCGGAACTGCGGCTCGTTCGCCGCCGTGCCCATCTGGGTGCGCGGATCGAGCGGGTCGCCCAGCCGGATGCGGCCCGCACGGTCGGCCAGCCGCGACACCACCTCGTCCAGCACCCCGCGCTGCACCAGCAGGCGCGAGCCGGCGATGCAGGTCTGGCCGGTGGCCGCGAAAATGCCCACCAACGCACCGGGCACGGCCAGATCGAGATCGGCATCGTCAAAGATGATGTTGGGCGACTTGCCGCCCAGCTCCAGCGTCACCGGCACCAGCCGCGCGCCGGCATCGGCGGCGATCTGCGCGCCCACGCCCGGGCTGCCGGTAAAGCTGACCCTGTCCACCCGGCCCGAGCGCAACAGCGCCTTGCCCACCCGCGCATCGCCCGTGACCACATTCACGACACCCGGCGGAAACCCCGCCTCGCGCACGAAACCGGCGAATTCCAGCGTCGTGGCCGAGGCATGTTCGGACGGCTTCACCACCACCGAATTGCCCGCCGCCAGCGCCGGCGCCAGTTTGTTGGCCAAAAGCCCCATGGGTGAATTCCACGCCGTGATCAGAACGCAGACGCCCATCGCCTCGCGCCGGGTGAAATCGAACGTGTCGCGGCTGTCGAGCGGGATGGTCGCGCCCTGCAGCTTGTCGGCAAGCCCCGCGAAATAGCGATAGGCCCGCGCGGCCGAGCGCATCTGGCCCGAGGTTTCGCGGATCGCCTTGCCGTTGTCGGTGCTTTCCATCACCGCCATGCGGTCGGCATTGGCCTCCATCAGATCGGCAAGGCGCATAAGCAGCCGGCTGCGTTCATAGCCCGTGCTGCGGCGCCATGCGCCCTGTTGCGCGTCGCGGGCGGCGGCGATGGCCTCGGCCACCTGGGCCTCGGAGGCCTGCGCGATCTCGGCCCAGGTTTCCTGCGTGAACGGGTTGACGGCGGCGAAACGCTCCTGATCCGGGGCGGCCACGCGTTCGTTGTTGATGAAGAGGTCGAACTGCGGGATGCTCATCCGCGCCCCCGGTGAAATATTTTCTCACAATTCGGGAAAACTGCGGCGTTTTCGTCGATCCTGCCCGCCTGACGCTTGCCTGTCACCAGTTTCTCCCATATATTGGAACAAGTGGAGACAGCTTAGGGCACAATAGCGACGCCCTCAAGAAAAATTCACATGATGACGTAAAAAGAGAGTTCCGGATGGATCGAACGGAAATTTCCCACCAATTGGAAGATACTGCCAGCGGCAGCGCGGAAGATGATCGCCCGGGATGGGAGCGTTTCGTCGCCAGCGCGGCGCCGCAGGGGGCGCTGGGCACGGTCCGGATCGCAGCGCTGTTGCGCATCGTGGCGGCGCATAACACCGAAGGCATGAAGCTCAACGAGATCGCGCGCATGGCGGGGCTGGAGCAATCCACCGCGCACCGCATCGTCGCGGCGTTGCATTCCGTGGGCTTTCTCGCGCGCGAGCAGAAGGGGCGGCGCTATCACCTCGGCCCGCTGCTGTTCGAGTTGTTCACCACCGCTTTTCCCCATTTCAACCCGCGCGAGATCTGCCTGCCCGCGATGGAGGCGCTGGCCGAGAAAGTCGGCGACACCGTCTATCTGAGTGTGCGCAACGGGCTCGACAGCCTGTGCACCGACCGGGTCGAGGGCAGCTATCCGATCCGCGCCTGCACGCTGGAGGTGGGCCAGCGCCGCCCGCTGGGCGTCGGCGCGGGCAGCCTCGCGCTGCTGTCCACCTTGCCCGAAGTGGAAGCCGGCCTGATCATCGAGCAATGCGCGGCACGCTATCCCGATTACGGGCTGAGCGCCGATATCGTGACCCGCGCGGTGGAACGGGTGCGCGCCGAGGGGCATGTCTATCAGCCGGCGCTGACCTCCAACGACGTGCTGGCCGTGGCGCTGCCGATCACCGGGCGGACGGGCCATCCCTACGGCGCGCTGAGCATCACCGCCATGGCGAGCCGGATGAGCCCCGAACGCGCGCTGGAGACCGTGGCCGCCATGCGCGACCAGATCGGCCGCGTGCAGGCCCGCATCCACGATCTGGGCTACGTCTGAGCGATCTGCGGCGGGCGGCGTATCGGGGGCCTATCGGCCCTTGACGCCTGCCGCCCTTCGCGCGACAGACCCGGCCATGATCCCGCGCGACACCCTCGATCAGATCACCCGGCGGTTCGAGTTTCTCGAGGCGCGGCTCTCGGGCGGGGCGCCGCCGGCGGAAATTGCCGCGCTCAGCCGCGAATATGCCGATCTCAAGCCCGTGGTGGCCCGCATCGCGGCATGGCAGGAGGCCGCGCGCGCCCGGGCGGAGGCCGAGGCGCTGCTGGACGATCCCGAAATGCGCGGCCTTGCCGAGGAAGAGCTTGAGCGCCTGCGCGCCGATCTGCCCGCGCTGGAACATGACCTGCGCCTCGCGCTGCTGCCGCGCGATGCCGCCGACGCCCGGCCTGCGATTCTGGAAATCCGTCCGGGAACGGGAGGCGAGGAGGCGGCGCTGTTCGCGTCCGACCTCTTGCGCATGTATCAGCGCCACGCCGAGGCGCAGGGCTGGGGCTTTCAGATCGTCGAGTTGTCGCAAACCGAACTGGGCGGCGTGCGCGAGGCGGTGGTGCGGATCGCGGGCGAGGGCGTCTTTGCCCGGCTGAAATACGAATCCGGCGTGCACCGGGTCCAGCGCGTGCCGGAAACCGAATCGGGCGGGCGCATCCATACCTCGGCGGCCACCGTCGCCGTGCTGCCCGAGGCCGAGGCCGTGGATATCGAGATCGACCCTGCCGAAATCCGTATCGACACGATGCGCGCCAGCGGCGCCGGCGGCCAGCATGTCAACACGACCGATTCAGCGGTGCGCATCACCCATCTGCCCACCGGAATCGTCGTCACCTCGTCCGAGAAATCCCAGCACCAGAACCGCGCCATCGCGCTGGAGGTGCTGCGCGCGAAGCTGTTCGATGCCGAACGCCGGCGCAGCACCGAGGCCCGCGCCGCCGACCGCCGCGCGCAGGTGGGCAGCGGCGACCGGTCCGAACGCATACGCACCTACAATTTTCCGCAAGGGCGGATGACGGACCATCGCATCAACCTGACGCTTTACCGGCTGGATGCGATCATGGCCGGCGATCTGGCCGAGGTGATCGACGCGCTCGTGGCCCATGATCAGGCCGCGAAACTGGCCGATATGGAGGGCTGAAGTATGGCGCCCGCCTCTCCCCCCGCCCCTCTCCCCG
>SKUV01000355.1 GCA_007129775.1 Paracoccaceae bacterium
CCGTCACCATCGGGGCGGTGGAACGCTATATCACCGACACCGCCTGGCAGGAGGGCTGGGTCAAGCCGATCCGGCCGGCCTCCGAACGCAGCGAAAGCGTGGGCATCATCGGCGCCGGGCCGGGCGGGCTGGCGGCGGCCGACATGCTGCGCCGGCAGGGCGTGCAGGTGACGGTCTATGACCGCTACGACCGCGCCGGCGGGCTGATGACCTATGGCATCCCCGGCTTCAAGCTGGAAAAGCCGGTGGTCATGCAGCGGATCGACCAGCTCGAACAGGGCGGGGTTGAGATGGTGCTGAACTGCGATGTGGGCCACGACCTAAGCTTCGACGCGATCCGCGGCAAGCATGACGCGGTGCTCATCGCCACCGGCGTCTATAAATCGCGCGACCTCGACGGCCCGGGCAGCGGCGCCGACGGGATCGTGCGCGCCATCGACTATCTGACCGCCTCCAACCGCAAGAGCTTTGGCGACGATGTGCCGGAATTCGATTCGGGCGAACTGGATGCCCGCGGCAAGCGCGTGGTCGTTGTCGGCGGCGGCGACACGGCGATGGATTGCGTGCGCACCGCCGTGCGGCAGGGCGCGACCTCGGTCAAATGCCTTTACCGCCGCGACCGCGCCAACATGCCCGGCAGCCAGCGCGAGGTGCAGAATGCCGAGGAAGAGGGCGTGGAATTCGTCTGGCTGACCGCGCCGCGCGGCTTTACCGGCGATCCGGTCTCGGGCGTGATCGTGCAGAAGATGCGCCTTGGCGCGCCCGACGCCACCGGCCGCCGCAGCCCCGAGGTGATCGAGGGCGCCGATTACACCGAACCGGCGGATATGGTGATCAAGGCTCTGGGCTTCGAGCCCGAGGACATCCCCGCACTCTGGGGTGTGCCCGATCTGGAAGTGACGCGCTGGGGCACGATCCGCGCCGATTTCCGCACCCATGCCACCAACCTGCCCGGCGTCTATGCCGCCGGCGACATCGTGCGCGGCGCGAGCCTCGTGGTCTGGGCCATCCGCGACGGGCGCGAGGCCGCCGAGGCTATTCTGCAATACCTCGCCGCACCCGCACAGGTCGCCGCGGAATGAGCGCGGCCCATGCGCCCGCTGCCGCCCCCGCGCCATTGCGGCGCGCCATTTGTGAAAGATGAACGCCGGCAGCTTCAGGCCGGCCAATCCGGAGTCCCAACGGCCTGGCGGATCATTCCCGCAGGCCCGGCATCTCGGAAGAGGAAGACTGACATGACCAAGTTCGATGCAAGCTGGGCCACCGCCGAAGACATCCGCCGCCGGAAACTGGCCGAAACGGGGCTTTACCGCGAAGATGACGAACATTCCTCCTGCGGTGTGGGCCTTGTGGTGGCCATCGACGGCACGCCCTCGCGGCAGGTGGTCGAAAACGGGATCGAGGCGCTCAAGGCGGTGTGGCACCGCGGCGCCGTGGATGCCGACGGCAAGACCGGCGACGGTGCCGGCATCCATCTGCAAATCCCCGTGCATTTTTTCTATGACCAGATCCGCCGCACCGGGCACGAGCCCGACATGGAGGCGCTGATCGCCGTGGGTCAGGTGTTTCTGCCCCGCACCGATTTCGGCGCGCAGGAGCAGTGCCGCACCATCGTCGAGACCGAGGTCCTGCGCCTTGGTCATGAAATCTACGGCTGGCGTCACGTTCCCGTCGATGTCTCGGTGCTGGGCGAAAAGGCCAACGCCACCCGCCCCGAGATCGAACAGATCCTGATCCGCAACGCCAAGGGGCTGGACGAGGAAGCCTTCGAGCGGGAGCTTTACGTCATCCGCCGCCGGATCGAGAAAGCCGCCGCCGCGGCCCAGATCCAGGGGCTCTACCTGTGTTCGCTGTCCTGTCGGTCGATCATCTACAAAGGCATGATGCTGGCCGAGCAGGTCGCCGAATTCTACCCCGACCTTCAGGATGACCGCTTCGTGTCGGCCTTCGCTATCTACCATCAGCGCTATTCCACCAACACCTTTCCGCAATGGTGGCTGGCGCAGCCCTTCCGGATGCTGGCCCATAACGGCGAGATCAACACCCTCAAGGGCAACCTGAACTGGATGCGCAGCCACGAGATCCGCATGGTTTCGGGGGCCTTCGGCGACATGGCCGAGGATATCAAGCCGGTGGTGCCGCAGGGGTCTTCGGACAGCGCGGCACTCGACGCGGTGTTCGAGGTGCTGGTGCGCGCCGGCCGCAACGCGCCCATGGCCAAGACGATGCTGGTGCCCGAGGCCTGGTCCAAACAGGCGACCGAGATGCCGCAGGAATGGCAGGACATGTATGCCTATTGCAACGCGGTGATGGAGCCGTGGGACGGCCCCGCCGCGCTGGCCATGACCGATGGCCGCTGGGTCGCCGGCGGGCTGGATCGCAACGGGTTGCGGCCGATGCGCTATGTCGTCACCGGCGACGGCCTGCTGATCGCCGGCTCCGAGACGGGCATGGTGCAGGTGCAGGAATCGAGCGTGGTGGAAAAGGGCGCACTCGGCCCCGGCCAGATGATCGCCGTGGACATGCGCGAGGGCCGGCTTTTCCACGACGTGGAACTCAAGAACAAACTCGCCGCCGCGCAGCCCTTCGGCGACTGGGTCGAAAAGGTTTTCAACCTCAATGACCTGCTGCGCGACGTGCCCGAAGAAGCCGGCTTCGACGGCGCCGACCTGCGCCGCCGCCAGATCGCTGCGGGCTATTCCATCGAGGACGTGGAGCAGGTGCTTGCCCCCATGGCCGAGGACGGCAAGGAGATGATCGCTTCCATGGGAGACGACACCCCGCCCGCCGTGCTCAGCGGGATGTATCGCCCGCTGTCCCATTACTTCCGCCAGAACTTCAGCCAGGTGACCAACCCGCCCATCGATTCCTTGCGCGAATACCGGGTGATGAGCCTCAAGACCCGGTTCGGCAACCTCAAGAACGTTCTCGATGAAGACAGCAGCCAGACCGAAATCCTGATGCTGGAAAGCCCCTTCATCGCCAATTCCGAATTCCGGGTAATGGTGGAGCAGTTCGGCGATGCCGTGTCCATCATCGACTGCAGCTTTCCCGCGGGCGCCGGACAGGACGCGCTGCAGGAAGCCCTCGGCCGCATCCGCGCAGAGGCCGAGGATGCCGTGCGCTCCGGCGCCGCCCATATCGTGCTGACCGACGAGCGGCAGGGCGAAGGCCGCGTGCCGATGCCGATGATCCTCGCCACCAGCGCGGTGCATTCGTGGCTGACGCGCAAGGGGCTGCGCACCTTCTGCTCGATCAACCTGCGCTCGGCAGAATGCATCGACCCGCATTATTTCGCGGTGCTGATCGGCTGCGGCGCCACCACGGTGAATCCCTATCTCGCGCAGGACACGATCGCCGACCGCATCGCGCGCGGCCTGATCGAGGGCAGCCTCACCGACGCCATGCGCCGCTATCGCGCGGCCATCGACGCGGGCCTTCTCAAGATCATGTCCAAGATGGGGATTTCCGTGGTCTCGTCCTATCGCGGCGGCCTGAATTTCGAGGCCGTGGGCCTCAGCCGCGCGATGGTGGCCGAATATTTCCCCGGTATGCCCAGCCGTATTTCCGGCATCGGCCTGCACGGCATCCAGATCAAGCTGGAAGAGGTCCATGCCAAAGGCTGGCGCGGCGGGGCGGATGTGCTGCCCATCGGCGGTTTCTACAAGTTCCGCCGCTCGGGCGAAAAGCACGCCTGGGAAGCGACCACCATGCACCTGCTGCAATCGGCCTGCGACCGCGCCAGCTATGACATGTGGAAGCAATACGGCGCCGCCCTGCGCGCCAAACCCCCGATCCACATCCGCGATCTGCTGGACATCAAGCCGCTTGGCCGGCCCGTGCCGCTGGAAGAGGTGGAATCGATCACCTCCATCCGCAAACGCTTCGTCACCCCGGGCATGAGCCTCGGCGCGCTCTCGCCCGAGGCCCACAAGACGCTCAACGTCGCCATGAACCGCATCGGCGCCAAATCCGACTCGGGCGAGGGCGGCGAGGACCCGGCGCATTTCGTCCCCGAACCCAATGGCGACAACCCCAGCGCCAAGATCAAGCAGGTCGCCTCGGGCCGTTTCGGCGTGACTGCGGAATATCTGAACGCCTGCGAGGAACTGGAAATCAAGGTCGCGCAAGGTGCGAAACCCGGCGAGGGTGGCCAGCTTCCCGGCATGAAGGTGACGAAGCTGATCGCGCGGCTGCGCCATTCTACCCCGGGGGTGACGCTGATCTCGCCGCCGCCGCATCACGACATCTATTCGATCGAGGATCTGGCGCAGCTGATCTATGACCTCAAGCAGATCAACCCGCGTGCCAAGGTGACGGTAAAGCTCGTGTCTTCCTCGGGCGTGGGCACCATCGCCGCCGGCGTTGCCAAGGCCAAGGCCGATGTGATCCTGATTTCGGGCCACAACGGCGGCACCGGCGCCTCGCCCGGCACCTCGATCAAATACGCGGGCCTGCCATGGGAGATGGGGCTGACCGAGGCCCATCAGGTTCTGGCCATGAACAAGCTGCGCGAGCGCGTGACGCTGCGCACCGACGGCGGGCTGCGCACCGGGCGCGATATCGTCATGGCGGCGATGATGGGGGCCGAGGAATACGGCATCGGCACCGCCGCGCTGATCGCCATGGGCTGCATCATGGTGCGCCAGTGCCAGTCCAACACCTGCCCCGTGGGCGTCTGCACACAGGACGAGAAGCTGCGCGCCAAGTTCACCGGCACCGCCGACAAGGTAGTGAACCTCATCACCTTCTACGCGCAGGAGGTGCGCGAGATCCTCGCCGAGATCGGCGCCCGGAGCCTCGACGAGGTGATCGGCCGCGCCGATCTGCTCACGCAGGTCAGCCGCGGGGCCGCGCATCTGGACGATCTGGATCTCAACCCGCTGCTGATCACCGTGGATGGGGCCGAGCATATCCGCTACGACCGCTCCAAGCCCCGGCAATCGGTGCCCGATACGCTGGATGCCGAGATCATCCGCGACGCTGCGCGCTTCTTTCAGGACGGCGAGAAGATGCAGCTCAGCTATGCCATCCGCAACACCGACCGGACGGTCGGCACCCGCGCCTCCAGCCATATCGTCCAGCGCTTCGGGATGCGCAACGATCTGCAGCCCGATCACCTGACGGTCAAGCTCGCGGGCTCCGCCGGTCAGTCGCTGGGCGCCTTCGCCGCGCCGGGGCTCAAGCTGGAAGTCTTCGGCGACGCCAATGATTACGTGGGCAAGGGCCTGTCGGGCGGACTGATCGTCGTGCGGCCGCGCATGACCTCACCGCTGGTGGCCCATGACAACACGATCATCGGCAACACCGTGCTTTATGGCGCGACGGCGGGCTACCTCTTCGCGGCCGGCCGGGCGGGCGAACGCTTTGCCGTGCGCAACTCCGGCGCGCGTGTGGTCATCGAGGGATGCGGCTCCAACGGCTGCGAATACATGACCGGCGGGGTGGCTGTGGTCCTTGGCCGGATCGGCGCGAATTTCGGCGCCGGCATGACCGGCGGCATGGCCTATATCTACGACCCGGAGGGCGCGGCCGAAGGGCTGTTGAACCGCGACACGATCGTCACCTGCCGCATTTCCGTCCCCCATTGGGAGGCCGAACTGAAGGGTCTGATCGAGCGCCACCTCGCCGAAACCGAAAGCCGGCGCGCCGAGGAAATCCTCGGCCACTGGGAGGCCGAGCGCGGCCACTTCCTGCAGGTCTGCCCGCGCGAGATGCTGCCGCTGCTCGAACACCCCCTGACCCATGACGCCGACGAGGCGATGCCGGCGGAATAGCCCGCGGGCAGCCCCGCTGCCGATGGAATGCAAAGGCCCTGCCGGCACCGGCGGGGCCTTTTTCGTTAACCGCTTGTAAACACATATCGAAAATGGATTGTTTCGCGCGCGAAACAATCCATTTTCTGAATATGTCAGCCGCAACCGGCACCCCCAGCCGGCACAATGCGCCAGCGCCGCCCCAAAGCCCCGGCCAGCGCCCGCGCCGCAAGGGGCGGGGCCGCAAGGCCCCG
>SKUV01000011.1 GCA_007129775.1 Paracoccaceae bacterium
CAGTTGGCGCAGCGGCGCGCGCGCGGGATGGCCGAAACCTGCGTAGGCGCGCGCGATGCAGCCGGCCAGATCGGCCTCGGAAAAGGCGTCACCCGTGAAGGGGCGGATCACCCGCAGCGCCACCTCTTCATAGGACAGGCCCGCCATGGCGGCGATGTCGCCGGGCGCGAGGCGCGGCACCTCGGCCGGCACATAAAGCCCGCCGTCGCGGGCAAGCCCGGTCAGCATCGCATCGGCAAAGCCCAGTACCGGGGCCCGACCACGGGTGGAGACGTAGTTCATGATGCGGGATTCCTTCGGACGCTCTGCTGCCTGATACGCCACAGAAGATAGCCTGTCATCCCCGCCCAGACCGCCGCCAGCGAAAACCATGTGATCGCATAGTTCAGGTGGTTGTTCGGGACCGCCGCGGTGTCGAGCGGAACAAAGCGCGCCGGCGGCGCGGGTTCGGTGCTGTCGCGCAGCACGACGAGCAGCGGCTCGGTGTCGAGGAATTTGGCGATCTGGTCCAGATCGCGCGCGAACCAAAGCCGCGCCGCGGCGTCGGGCGCGGGGGTGGAGGAATTGGCATCCTCGGGCCAGTGCAGGTTGCCGGTGATGGTGACGCCTTCCACCGCCGGGCGGGGCGCGTCACGCAGGCCTGCGGGGATGAAGCCGCGGTCGATCAGGATGCGGCGGGGCGGCGCGCGGCCGTCTGCCGCCGATTCCGCTTCGGTCTCCGCCTCGGCCTCAAAGGCAGCGATCAGGCGATAGCCCGCCCCCTGCCCCGCGGCGCTGGCCATGACGAAAACGCCCTCACCCGTGATCGTTCCGCGGGCGCTGACGGCGCGAAAGCGGTCGCGCGCGGGATCGGGCTCGGACGGCAGGGCGGCCGGCGGGCCGTGAAGGCGGGCCTCCATCTCGGCGAGAACGCCCTCCTTCCAGTCGAGCCGCTGGATCTGCCATGTCCCCAGTCCGATCAGCACGGCACAGCCGAAAACCCCGATCACGATCGGCCCGATCATGCGGCGCAGCATCGCAATGCTCCTTTCATCGCGGCGTTTGTGGCGGCAACGGCCGGCGCATCCCGGCCCGCCGTTATCAAGCGGAAAGGCGCGTGCCTTGCGGCCCGCGCCTTGCGCCTTTTGCAAGCGCCGGTCCGGCCTGCGGCCTCCCCGACGCGGCACCGCCTTCGGCGGTGGGTCAGACCGGGCCGATCCCCCAGATATAGATCGCACCGAAGAGGAAGAGCCAGACCACATCGACGAAGTGCCAATACCACGCCGCGGCCTCGAACCCCACATGGCGCTCGGCGGTGAAATGGCCGGCCCGAACCCGGAACCAGCAGACCGCGAGGAAGATGGTCCCGATGATGACGTGGACGCCGTGAAAGCCCGTGGCCATGAAGAAGTTCGCAAAGAAGACCTCGCCGCCGAAGGTCCAGTCCTGCACCTGCGTCAGGTAGAAATACTCATAGCCCTGCAGCCCGGTGAAGATGATGCCGAGAGCGATGCCGATGGCAAGGCCCAGTTCCACATCCTTGCGCTGCCCGCCATGCACCAGCGCGTGGTGCGCCCATGTCACCGCGCAGCCCGACAGCAGCAGGATCAGCGTGTTGATCAGCGGGATGTGGAAGGGATCCACATGATAGAAATCCGGCTGCACATAGGTCGTTCCGACGTATTCATACATCGGATACATGGCGTGTTTGAAAAAGCTCCAGAACCACGCCGCGAAGAACATCACCTCGGACATGATGAACAGGATGAAGCCATAGCGCAGGCCCAGCCGCACCACCGGCGTGTGATCGCCGCCATGGGCCTCGGCCACCACGTCCGACCACCACGCGAAGGAAACATAGAGCACGCCGGCCAGGCCCATCAGGAACAGCCAGGGCCCGCTGCCATGCATCCACAGCACGGCCCCGAACAGCATCACGAAGGCCGCCGCAGCACCTAGGAACGGCCAGATCGAGGGTTCGAGGATATGATAATCGTGGTTCTTTTCGTGTGCCATTTTCAGCGGTCCCTCATGCGATCTTGTTATCTGGCAGATGTCTCGGCGTCCGGCTCGGCGAGGGCTGCATATTCCTCGGGCAGGTCGGCCTTGTGGAAGGTGTAGGACAGGGTGATCTGCCGGATGCCGCGCGCCTCGGCGTCATCGAGCATCGCCGGATCGACAAAGAAGCTGACCGGCATCTCCACCCGCTCGCCCGGTTCCAGCACCTGAAACTCGAAGCAGAAGCAGTGGATCTTGGCAAAATGCAGCCCCGCATCATAGGGGGTGACATTGAAGCTCGCGATGCCGGCCACGGGTTCGTCGGTGGGGTTGTAGGCCTCGTAGAAGGCTAGGTTGGTCTCGCCCAGGCGCACCTCCATGGTGCGCTGCACGGGGCGGAATTCCCAGGGGAAATCGCGCGCCTTCGATGCGTCGAAACGCACGCGCACAGTATGATCGAGCACGACGCCGCTGTCGGCCTGCGCCACCTGCGTGGTGCCGCCATAGCCTGTGACCCGGCAGAACAGATCGTAAAGCGGGACAGAGGCAAAGCCCAAGCTGCCCATGAACACCACGACGCCCACGGTCTGCGCGAGCGTCCGCTGCGGCCCGCTGAGATTACGCCACGCCCGCCGGATCATTGTGCCTGCTCCGCGCGTTCGGCAAGGCCGGGACGGAAGGTGTGGTCGAACGCTTCGATCGAGCCGCCGCTCTGGACCTTGGCGATGGTCAGGCCGAAAACCAGCACGATGAAGGCAACGAGGGTCACCCCAACGCCGATATTGCGCCCGGCGCGGCGGCGGTGAAGTTCATGATCGCGGGCAAGCGCCATGGGTCAACCTCCGGTCAGGGGAAGGGCCAGCCCGGCGGTGCGCAGCGCCGCCTCCGCCAGAAAGGCCCCGAAATGAAGGAAAAGGTACCACAGCGAAAAGCGGAAGAACCGCTTTTCGGTGGCGTAGCCGTCGGCCTCGGCCTGCGCTTCGGTGCGGCGCCAGATCGCCCATGCACCGCGCAGGAAGACCACGTTGAGCACCAGCGCCACAGCCAGATAGACCGCGCCGCCGATCCCGGTGAAGGCCGCGCCGATGGCCACGGGGGCCAGTGCCGCGGTGTAGACCAGCACATGGGCCCGGGTCGCGCGGCGGCCGTGGGTCACGGTCAGCATAGGCACCCGGGCGAGGTGGTAGTCGGATTTCATGAAGAGCGCCAGCGCCCAGAAATGCGGCGGCGTCCACATGAAGATCAGCGCGAACATAAGCCAGGGCTCCAGCCCCAGCCCGCCGGTGGCCACGGCCCAGCCGATCACCGGCGGAAACGCCCCCGCCGCGCCGCCGATCACGATGTTCTGGGGCGTCGCCCGCTTGAGCCACATGGAATAGATCACGGCATAGAAAAAGATGGTGAAGGCCAGCAGCCCCGCCGCCAGCGCATTGCTGGCCAGCCACAGCATCACCACGGCAATGCCCGACAGCGCGAGGCCGAGGCCCAGCGCCTCGCCCGGCTCCACCAGCCCGGCGGGGATCGGACGGCGCCGCGTGCGGCTCATCACCCGGTCGATATCGGCATCCCACCACATGTTGAGCGCACCCGACGCCCCCGCGCCAAGCGCGATGAAGACGATCGCGGCCAGCGCCACCACCGGATGCACCGCGCCGGGCGCCACGAGCAGCCCCACCAGCGCCGTGAACACCACCAGCGACATCACGCGCGGCTTCAGAAGTGCCACGTAGTCACCGAACCCCGCCTCGATCGGGGCGGAACCGGTCTGGCTGTCTGCGTGAACGTCGCTCAAGGTACTGTCCTGTCGTCCTGTGTCTCGGGCCTCAAGCCTCGGGTGTGCGCCGGATCATCCGGCCTGCGCCCGGCACCCGTACCGGCACCCGTACGGGCACCGGCGCGCGCAACCGGGATCAGTTCGCGGCCAGATCGGTCTCGCGCGGCGTGCCGCCGTAAAGCTCGATGGCGCGGTCGAGCCATGCCTCGTATGCCTCCTCGCTGACCACCTTGACGGTGATCGGCATGTAGGCGTGGGCGATGCCGCAAAGCTCCGAGCACTGGCCGAAATAGATGCCCTCTTCCTCGGCCTTGAACCACAGTTCCGCCAGCCGGCCCGGGATGCCGTCCTGCTTCACCCCGAAGGCCGGAACGGTCCAGGAATGGATCACGTCCGACGCGGTGACCTGCACGACGATGGTGCGGTTCACCGGCACGACCATTGCGGTGTCGGTCGCCAGAAGGAAATCCTCGCGCGAATAGCCGGCATCGATGAGTTGCTGCTCCACCTCGGGGGTGAGCCGGTTGTCGCCGCCGGTGGCGGGCGAGCCGATCATGAAGCTCGCGAATTCGAAATCGTGGTCGGGATATTCATAGGTCCATGCCCATTGGAAGCCCGTGGTCTTGATGGTCACGTCGGCCTCGGGAATCTCCTGCTGCTTGAACAGGATCGGCAGCGACACCGCGCCGATGCCGATCAGGATGATGATCGGCACGACCGTCCATGTCACCTCCAGCGGCGAATTGTGGGTAAAGCGCGCCGGCGTCGGGCTCGCCTTCTGGTTGTAGCGGAAGATGACGATGGCCATCAGCGCCAGCACCAGAATGGTGATCGCCGTCAGCACGATCATCAACGCATTGTCGAGCCAGATGATATCACGCTTGAGTTCGGTCACCGCCGGCTGAAAGTTCATGGCACGGTCGCTCGGCCGGCCGATCACCTCCAGCTGCGGCAGCAGCGCCTCTGCCGCCGCGCTGCCCGCGACCACAAGGCCTGTCACCGCCCCGCCCAGAGCCGCCGCCGCCTTGCGAATTCCACCCAATCCACGTGTCGCTGCCGCCATGTCCTTCGTTCCCGTCGCTTGGCCTTCGGCCGCCGCCGCACCGCTTCTGTCGCTGTGCGGATTCGGTATGCCGTGGCGTTCCGTTGTTATTCGGTGCCGAAAAATCATATTAGAGGCATGACGACAAGCGAAACCGTTGCGGCAAAGGGACGCCGTGCCATATGTCCCGCAGGGGCGCGTCCGATGCGCATCCGCCCCGATACCGCCACCGTTGCCGAGGAAACCCCATGTCCGACAGCCCCTTCCGCCCGTTCGAGACCGCGCTCGACGAAACCCGCGCCCTGCGCATCCTGCGCGAGGCCACGGCCGGCGCTGATGATGGGGAGTTGTTTCTGGAGCGCCGGCGCTCGGAATCGCTGGTGCTGGACGACGGGCGCATCCGCAACGCGAGCTATGACGCATCCGAGGGATTCGGGCTGCGCGCCGTGCGCGGCGAGGTCGCGGGCCATGCCCATTCCACCCATCTGACCGAAGCCGCCCTGCGCCGCGCGGCGGAAACCGCGCGGCTGGCGGTTGGCGATGGCGGCGGCACGCTGGCCGAGCCGCCGCAGGGGACGAATCGCCGCCTCTATGCGCCCGACGATCCGATGGCGGATACCGGCTTTGCGCTCAAGATCGAGACCCTGCGTGAAATCGACGCCTTCCTGCGCGAGCTTGACCCGCGGGTGGTGCAGGTAAGTGCCGCGCTGGGGGCCTCGCTTCAGGAGGTCGAGATCCTGCGCCCCGAAGGTCTGCGCCTGCGCGACGTGCGCCCGATGGCGCGGCTCAACATCTCCGTCATCGTCGAGGAGAACGGGCGCCGCGAATCGGGCGGAATGGGCGGCGGTGGCCGGTTCGGTCTCGCCGGTCTGGTGGCGCGCGACCACTGGGAAGGAGTCGCGCGCGAGGCGTTGCGCATCGCGCTGGTGAACCTGCGCGCCGAACCCGCACCCGCCGGCGTAATGGATGTGGCACTGGGCGCGGGCTGGCCCGGCATCCTGCTGCACGAGGCCGTGGGCCACGGGCTGGAAGGCGATTTCAACCGCAAGAAAACCTCCGCCTTCGCCGGACTCATGGGCCAGCGCGTGGCGGCACCCGGCGTCACCGTTCTGGATGACGGCACCCTGCCCGACCGCCGCGGCTCGCTCACCATCGACGACGAGGGCACGCCCTCGG
>SKUV01000219.1 GCA_007129775.1 Paracoccaceae bacterium
AACGCCGCGCGCTTTTCCTTGAAGGCGCGCTCTTTCTTGCCGGCGGGCACCTCGATCAGGCTTTGGGCGATGGTCTCGGAGGTCGTGGCCTGCCGCGCCACCTCCACCCGTGCGGGTGCGGACAGGAAGGTATTGGTGATCCGCTCGATTTCGGGCGCCATCGTGGCCGAATAGAAAAAGGTCTGCCGCGTGAAGGGTGTGAGCGAGAAGATCCGCTCGATATCCGGGATGAAGCCCATGTCGAGCATCCGGTCGGCCTCGTCCACCACCATGATCTGCACGCCGGTCAGCAAAAGCTTGCCGCGCTCGAAATGATCCAGCAGGCGACCCGGCGTGGCGATCAGCACGTCGACGCCCCGGTCGATCAGCTTGTCCTGTTCGCCGAAACTGACGCCGCCGATCAGCAGCGCCTTGGTCAGCTTCGTGTATTTGGCATAGATGTCGAAATTCTCGGCCACCTGGGCGGCCAGTTCCCGCGTCGGCGCCAGAACGAGGCTGCGCGGCATCCGCGCGCGCGCCCGGCCCCGCCCCAGAAGCGTGATCACTGGCAGGGTGAACGAGGCGGTCTTGCCCGTGCCCGTCTGGGCGATGCCGAGCACGTCGCGGCCTTCGAGCGCGTGGGGAATGGCCTGTGCCTGAATCGGAGTGGGGGTTTCATAGCCGGCTTCGGCAACGGCCTTGAGGACCTTCGGGTCCAGTTTCAGATCAGAGAATTTGGTCATGTGCGTCCATATGCTACGGCATCGGGCCGTAAGTATGATGGGACGCAGCGGTCCGGGCGCCCCGGCGGAAACCCGCGTCGGTCACGCGGATTTGCCGGGGCCTATCCGATCAGCGCCTAAACGTCAACATATACAGCGGTTCGGCGCATCCATCGCCGCGGCTGTGTGCCGTGCGAAAGCCGGATCAGGCGGCGCCGGTCAGCGCGCTCGCGACATATCCGATCGCCATGACCCAGATGGAGGCACCGCCGATCACGGCCGGAATCAGCCACCAGCCCCCAGGCAGCGTGCCGCGCTGCGCCGGTTTGCTGTCGGCATAAAAGGCTGCGTGATCTGCCGCGGCGATGGCCGGCTGTGCGGAAAGCTCGAACTGATGGCGCTGGTGCATCTTTTGCAACTCCTGAACCGATCCTGCCGAAGCTACCCCGCCAAAGCCTTCGACTTGGTTATTTCACCCCCGGAATATGGCCGAACTTGGGCCGCAGTCGGACGAATTGGTGAATCGGTGGCGCAGGCGCGGATTCGAGCCTTCCACGCGCACCGGGCGGCGTCGCGAGGTTTCGACATGTCACGAAGCCCTTGCAGATGAGAATGATTATCACTAACGGTTTTCGGGTCATGGCAACGAGGACGAATCAGATGACGCAACTGAGGAAACCAACCAGCTTTGCCTCCGTTCTCGCGGTGGCGGCCGGGCTCGCGCCGGCCGAAGCGCAGGTGGAGGTCCTGGCCACCGTCGGCATGGTGGCCGATGTCGCGGCCGAGATCGGGGGCGATTGCGCGCAGGTCACCTCACTGATCGGCCCCGGGATCGACCCGCATGATTACCAGCCCACGGCCTCGGATGTGCGAAGGCTCCGGCAGGCAGAGCTGATCCTGCATGTGGGCTTCGATCTGGAAGGGCGGATGGGCACGATCCTCGCGCGGATGGGGCAAACCCGTCCGGTGGTCGCCGTGGCCGAAGCCGCCGCCGCGCCCGAGGCCCTGCTGTTCGAGGCGCCTGAGGTCGTCGACCCGCATCTGTGGATGGATGTGAGCCTCTGGGCGCGCACCATCCCCGTGATCTCCGAGGCGCTGACGGAACAGGCGCCCGATTGCGCCCCGGCCATGGCGCAGCGTGCTGCCGAATATGGTGTGAAACTGGAGGCGCTGGATGCCTGGGTGGCCGAAACCCTCGCCACCGTCCCGTCGGAGGCACGCGTTCTGGTGACCGCCCATGATGCCTTTTCATATTTCGCCCGCGCCTATGATTTCGGCCTGTCCGAAGCGATCGAGGGCATCAGCACCGAATCCGAGGCCAGCATCGCCGATATCCGCGCGGTGGCGCGGATCGTGCGCGATCTGGAGGTGCCGGCGGTCTTTACCGAAACCACGATCAACCCCCGCACGATCGAGGCGCTGGTGGCCGAGGTCCGCGCGATGGGCCACGAGGTCACCATCGGCGGCGCGCTCTTTTCCGATGCGCCGGGCGCTGCGGACACCCCCGAGGGCAGCTATATCGGCATGATCCGGGCCAACACGATCACCATCGCATCGGCGCTGGGCGGCGCTGCGGTGCCGCTGCCGACCGAACTGACGGACTGGGCCGCGCGATGGGGGATTGAAGACTGATCGCCGCTGCGGTTTGCTGCGCGGTGCGCAACCGAAAGGCACAGATCATGCCGCAAGGCGCCGGAACGGATGGACTGCACGAGCCGCAATTCGCGCTCCATGTGGAGGATCTGACCGTCAGCTATCACACCAACCCGGTGCTGTGGGATATCGATCTCGATATTCCGCCCGGGGTACTTGCGGCGGTGGTGGGGCCGAACGGCGCGGGCAAGTCCACGCTGATCAAGGCCGCGCTGGGGCTGGTCCGGCCGGTGGCGGGCCATGTGCGCTATTTCGGGCAAGGCTATGCCGCGGCGCGGCGGCGGATCGGCTATGTTCCGCAGCGGTCCTCGGTGGACTGGGATTTTCCGACCGATGCGCTCGACGTGGTGACCATGGGGCTTTACGGCAAGCTCGGCTGGTTCCGCCGCCCCGGCCGGGCCGCCCGCGCGCGGGCGCTCGCCGCGCTCGCCGATGTGGGCATGCAGGATTACGCCGCCCGCCAGATCAGCCAGTTGTCGGGCGGTCAGCAACAGCGCGTCTTCATCGCCCGCGCGCTGGTGCAGGATGCCGATATCTATTTCCTCGACGAACCGCTCGCCGGGGTGGACGCCACGACCGAACGCACGATCATGGCGCTGCTGCGCCGCCTGCGCGATGCCGGCAAGACGGTGATCGTGGTGCATCACGATCTGTCGACGGTGCGGCGCTATTTCGACTGGCTGGTGATGCTCAACGTCCGGATCATCGCGCAAGGCCCGGTGAGCGAGGTCTATACCGCCGAGAACCTGCGCCGCACCTACGGCGGGCAGGTCGCGCTGATCGAGGATCTGCCGCCCGCGCCGGGCGCGGAAGGGCCCACGGCGGAGGGCGGGCAGGACGGCCCACGATGACCGGGCTGGCGGAGCTTTTTCAAAGCCAGCTTGTCCAGACCGTCCTGATCGGCGCGGCTCTTCTGGGCGTGGTCAGCGGCGTTCTGGGCAGCTTCGCCGTCCTGCGGCGGCAAAGCCTGATGGGCGATACCCTGTCGCATGCCGCGCTGCCGGGCGTCTGCCTCGGCTTTCTGCTGGCCGGGGGGCGCGATCTGGGCAGCATCCTCGCCGGGGCGTTCCTGACCGGGGCGCTGGCGGCGCTGGCGGTGGTGCTGATCACGCGAACCACGCGGCTGAAGACCGACGCGGCACTGGGCATCGCGCTGAGCGTCTTTTTCGCGCTGGGAGTGGTTTTGCTGACATTGGTGCAGGCGCGCGGCGGGGCCGGGCAGATGGGCCTGTCGACGTTTCTGTTCGGGCAGGCGGCGGCGATCCTGCGCAGCGATCTGTGGGTGATGGCCGGCGTGACCGCGGCGGCGCTGGCGCTGGTCGCCGCCTTCTGGAAGGAATTCAAGCTGGTCAGCTTCGATCCCGATTTCGCCCGCGTTCAGGGCCTTCCGGTTCTGGTGCTGGAGATTGCGCTGACGGTGATGGTGGCCATGGCCATCGTGGTGGGCCTGCAGATGGTGGGGGTCGTGCTGATGGTGGCGATGCTGATCGCGCCCGCCGCCGCCGCCCGGCAATGGGTGCGGAGCCTCGGCGCGATGGTGCTGCTGTCAGCGGCTTTCGGCGCCTTTTCGGGGATGGCCGGCGCGCTGATCTCGGCCCAGGCGCGGGGGCTGGCGACGGGGCCGGTCGTGGTGCTCGTGGCCAGTGCGCTGGTGCTGCTGTCGCTTCTGCTCGCGCCCGGGCGCGGGCTGATCTGGCAGGCGCTGCGCGCGCGCCACGATGCCCAGCGCCTGCGCGGCGAGCGTGTTCTGCTGACCCTGCACGGCCTGGGCGCGGCCCATGGCGACCCGGCCTACCCGAGCGAGGCCGGAATGATCGACGCCTTCCACGGCGTCACCAGCCGCCGGGCGCTCGCACGGCTGCAGGCGCGCGGCCTCGTCCGCGCCGTCCGCCACCCGCCCGAGGAAACGCCCCATTGGGAACTGACAGACAGCGGCCGCGATGCCGCCCGCGCCGCCCTGCGCCGGACGGGCGGCGACGTGGAAGGGCGCGCGCGATGATCATGGCCTTCTTCGACAGCCCGGCCGCGATGATCCTGCTGACGGGCCTTCTGGTCGGGGCTTCGGCGGCGCTCCTCGGCAGTTTTCTGGTGCTGCGCGGCAATGCGATGCTGACCGATGCCATCAGCCATTCCATCGTCTTCGGGATCATCGTCGTCTGGATGCTGACCGGCGCCCGGCACGGGCCGCTGCAATTGATCGGGGCGGGGCTGGCCGGGGTGCTGACCGTGGTGGCGAGCGAGGCGCTGGCCCGCTCGCGCCTCGTGCGGATGGATGCGGCGATCGGGCTGGTCTTTCCGGCGCTCTTCGCCGCCGGGGTGCTGCTGATCAACCTCAACGCGCGCAATGTCCATATCGACGTGGACACCGTGCTTCTGGGCGAGATCGGCTTTGTCTGGCTGGATGTGATCGAGATCGCCGGGCTGCCCGTTCCGGTCGCGGTGGCGACGCTTTCGGTGATGCTGGCGATCAACCTCGGCTTCGTGCTGGCGCTGTGGAAGGAGTTGAAGCTGTCGAGCTTCGATCCCGCGCTGGCCGCGGCGCTGGGTCTTGCGCCGGGTGTGTTGTTCTACGCGCTGCTGACCCTCACGAGTGCGACCGCGGTGGCAGCATTCGATGCGGTGGGCGCAATCCTGTTCATCGCCTTCGTGATCGTGCCGCCGGCCACGGCGCTTCTGCTCACCCAGTCGCTGGGCCGGATGGTGCTGGTCGCGCTTGCAGTCTCGGCGGCGTCGTGCCTGTCCGGCTATGGGCTGGCGATGCTTTGGGATGTGTCCATCGGCGGCATGATGGCGGTGATGACCGGGGTGTTCTTTGCCATCGCGCTCTTGCTGGCGCCGCGGCAGGGGCTGGTGGCGCGGCGGCTGGCGCTGCGGGCGGAGCGGCTGGATCTCGATTGCCTCGCCATGGTGGTGCATCTGCACAGCCACAGCGGCACGCCCGAGATGCCGGCCGAGAATACCGAGGCCGCGCTGACCGGCCATCTGCGCTGGCCCGAGGACAAGGCGCGCGCGATCATCCTGCGCGGGCTGGACCGTGGCCTGATCCGGCGCGAGGGTGCGATTCTGGCGCTGACCGACAAGGGCGCGGCGATGGCACAGGCGATCCTGTCGCCGGCAACCCGGCCCCGCCCTGCCTAGCAGTCTGCTGAAAAACGGGATCGAGCAATTGTCTGCGAGGAAACTGTTCCTGTGCTGACATCCGGTCGGGGCGAAGAGGAACGCGCCTGACCCTGGGTGGGCGACTTGGAACGCCGGATTTGCGGCGCTTTATTCCTGCCAAGCCCCTCCGAACGCTGCACAATTTGCCATGTTTCGATGCGCCCTCGTCGTGCCGGAGGCACGCCTTCGGCGTGACGGGAGGGTCGGCGCGGCCCGGGCTGGTCGCCCGGGCGGGACGCCTGGCCGGCGTGGCGCAGAACAGTCCCGATGCCGACGGCGAAACCGGAAGGGTGGAGGACTTTTTCGGCAGCCTGCTAGCGGCAGAGGGCTGAACCGCCGGCGCGCGCGGCGCTGTCTATCCGTCATGCGCCGCGGCACATTCGCTGCCTGCCTGCCTGCCTGCCTGCCTGCCTGCCTGCCTGCCTGCCTGCT
>SKUV01000268.1 GCA_007129775.1 Paracoccaceae bacterium
CGTCGGGGTGAAGAGCGCATCGGGCGGGGGCCTGGCAATGGCGTCGCGCCATTCGGGGGGCAAGGTGGGGGGCAAGGTGGGGGGCAAGGTCGGCTCCATCATCCCCCCTTTCGCAGCACGAGGCCGGAGACCGGCAGCACCGAGGGCCCGCCGGTGACCAGCGCGACCTCGGCGCCGGGCACCTGCACATGGGCTGTGCCGCGCAACTGCGCCACCGCTTCGGCCACATGGGTCAGGCCCCATGCATAGCCCGCCGACAATTGCCCGCCATCGGTGTTCACGGGCAGCGCGCTCCCGGCGCGGATCGCCCCCGAGCGGACGAAATCGCCGCCCTCGCCCTTGGCGCAGAACCCGTAATCCTCCAACTGGAACACCACCTGACTTGTGAAGTGATCGTAGATCTGGGCGCAATCCACATCCTGCGGCCCCAGCCCCGCCTCGGACCAGAGCCGTGCGGCGATGCCGTCATGGCCCGATCCGGCGAAAACCTCGTCGGGCATGTTGAGCCAGAAAAGCGAACGCCCCCAGTCGCGCCGCCCGCCATGCACGCAGGCCCGGACCAGAACCGGCGGGGCGCGCAGGTCGCGCGCGGCGTCCGCGCCGGTGACGATCAGCGCGACCATGGCGTCGGTCTCGAGGCAGAAATCATAAAGCCCGTGCGGATCGGCGATCATGGGGGCGTTGTAATAATCGTCTTCGGTCAGGGGTTTGCGGATCAGCGCTGCGGGGTTTTGCTGCGCATTCGCCCGGGTCGAGAGGGCGACCTCGCAGAATGCCGCGCGGCGCGTGCCGTAAAGATGCATGTGCCGCCGCGCCAGCATGGCGAAGATCAGCCCTGGCCCGGCCAGCCCCGCGGCCTGCGAAAACGCCTCCAGCGGGTCGGGGGCGTGGGCGGCGGTGATTGTGCCGAAGCGCTGCGCACCCTGCACCTGCCCGCCCAGAACCAGCACGTTGCGCGCCTGTCCCGTGGCGATCGCCATTGCCGCGAGCCCGACCGCCCCGGCCGAACCGCCGCCCGTGCCCGTCAAACCGGCGGAAAACCGCATCTCGGGGATGCCCAGCATTTCCATCAGCAGGTTGCTGTCGAAACCTTCGGCGAAATAGGCGAAGCCGTCGATATCGGCGGCGCGCAGGCCACAATCGGCCAGCGCCGCGAGCGTCGCGCTGCCAGCCAGTTCCGCCGTGGTGCGCGGCGCAGAGGCGCCGCGCTTCCAGACGGGGGTCGCGCCGACCCCGGCGATGGCCGCGCGGTCGCGCAGGCCCGCCACCTCAGGCCGCGACCTGCGGCACCACGACCTCGCCGTTATGGCCGCGCGCGGCCTTGCGCTTCATCAGATCCCAGGTGAGCTTGAGGTAATTGGCCTTGGCCAGCAGCCCCTGAATGGTGCGCGCATGATCCTCGGGCATCAGCGGCACATCGGCCGGCACCTGCACATCCAGCCGCGCGGCATAGTCGAAGGTGACATGGAGCGCCGCGGCCTCGACCATGCTGGGGCCCATAGTGATCGCCCCGTGCCACGGAATGATGATGGCGTTGTCGCCCTGTTTCATCGCCGGTGCGATGCTTTCGATCTCGTCATCGGGGGCGATGGCGGTGGCGTTGTGGAAATAGGTCGCCAGATTGTGCAGGTTGCGCAGCGGCCTGCCATAGGCCGATTGGGCCGTGATCCAGTAGCCATGGGTGTGCACGATCGCGCCCACATCGGGGCGCAATTTGTAGATTCCCTGATGAAAGCCGATGCCCGGGCTGATGGGGCGGTCGGATTTCACCGGGTTGCCGTCGAAATCCAGCAGCACGATGTCTTCCAGACGCATCTCCTCGAAGGTCCGGTCGAGCGCGTTGGTCCAGTAAAGCTCCTTGCCCGGGACGCGCAGGCTGATATGCCCGCCGATCCCCGAGCCGAGGCCATAGGCCGCAAGGCCGTGGCACGCATCGAGCGCCTGTTGGCGAAGTTCGTCGTCGTTCATGGCCAGTCCTCCCGAGCCGGTCTTCCCGAAATCCTGCGTCAGGATACGCATTGGCTGCGTCTGGGGCAACCGCTCTTTCTGATTTCAGAATAACATTTTCGGATCAGGTTGCGCGGTGCGCCTACAAGACGCCCCGCATATCCTCCGCCCGGGCCAGCAGGTCGGCGGCCAACGCCTCGGTCGCGGCGCCGTCGATCTGGGCGCGGAAGAACGAGGCGACGATCCCGTGCCGCACCGCGCCGCTGAAATCGCGCACCGCGACGGCAACGGAGGCCACGCCCACGGCGAAATTGCCGTCATCCACGGCCCAGCCGGTACGGCGGGCGCGGTCCACATCGGCCAGATAGGCCTCCAGCGTCGGGGGATCGGACCAGCGCATGGCCTTGAATTCCCGGCGCAGCGCGTCGTCGGGCACATCGTTCACCGCCGCCAGAACCCGTCCGAACGCGCCGATATAAAGGGGCAGGCGCTGGCCCACATCCATGTGTATCTGCACCGCAGACCGGCTCTGACTGGCCGAGATCAGCACGTTGCGGTGGCTTTCGGCCACCCGCCACAGCGTGACCGTCACGCCGTGGTCATCGGCCACCTTCTGCAGGATCGGACGGATGATTTCGACCTTGCCCTGATCGGACAGCGCGCCCTGCGCCAGTTGCACCACCCCGATGCCGAGGCCGTAGCTCTTGGTCCGTTCGTCGAAGGCGACCATGCCTTCGGAGGCGAGGGTGCGCAGGATGTTGAAACAGGTGGAGGTGTTGATGTCGAGCGTGCGCGCGATCATCGTCACCGTCTCGGGGCCTTGGGCGCGGCTCAGATAGCGCAGGATTCGCAGGGCGTTGGTGACCGGCCGCACCAGCGTCGGCGCGATGGGCCCCTCGCGGTCGTCGGCCGCGGGGCGTTTCCGGGCGTTCTGGGCCATGCGACGTGTCCTGATGCTGCTGCTCTGTGCCTTCTGCCTGATTAGCGCGCGTCCTTGTTGCGAATCAACCGTGATCACCCTTTGCGGCCGCATCCGGCGGGTCGCGCAGGACGGAAGGGTCCCACACCAGCGGCACCGCAACGGGAGACCAGACGATGCCCGAAAACGTCTCGGGCTCGGCCCCGGCCTCGATCTCGAAGTGATCGAAGCGGGCGAGCCATTCCTGCAGGAAGATGCGCATCTCGGCATAGGCCAGATGCGCGCCGAGGCAGCGATGGGCGCCTGCGCCGAAGATGTTGTGCGGCGCCATGCGGCGGTCGAAATCGATCTCGAGCGGGTTCTCGATGCGCGGATTGTCCAGCCCGTAGGTCTGGGTGGTGAACGAAATCCGGTCGCCCGCGCGAAAGCGCAAGCCCTCGAATTCGAAATCCCCGGTGGCGGCGCGGTCCATGCTGGCAACGCCGAAATAGCGGATCATCTCGTGCAGGGCGCGGGGCAGAAGATCGGGCTCGGTCACGAGGCGGCGGTATTGCCCGGGGTGCCGGGCGAGGTAATCCATGATGAACGACAGCATCGCCGCCACGGTATCAAGCCCGCCGAGGAACAGAAGCGCCGCCATGCCGCGCTGTTCGCCCCGGTTGAGGGGCCGGTCACCGGCGCGGCCGGTGGCCACGGCCGACAGCAGATCGCCCTGCGGGCAGGCCGCGCGTTCCTCGATATAGACCTCCAGAAAATCCGCCAGTTCGCGCAGCGCGGCCAGCCTGTCGGCCAGATCCGGCGCGCGGGTGAAGCGTTCGACCATCCCCAGAAGCGCCTCGCGGTCCGACAGCGGCGCCCCGGCCATTTCCAGAAAAATCTCCACCGGATAGCGCTGGGCGAGTTCGGACAGAAACTCCACCCGCCCGCGCGGGGCGGCCTCCGCGATGAGCGCGCGTGCGCGGGCGCGCAGCCCGTCCTCCAGCGCCGGGATCGCGCCCACGTCGAAGCGTGCGCCCACAACGGCGCGCATCTGGGTATGTTCTGGCGGATCGTACTGGTTCGGGTTGGTGCGGGGCTCGCGCACCATCGCGGGGCAATGGCGCGGGTCCGACGAGAACAGATCGGGCCGCTTGAGCATCGCCAGCGCCGGGCTGGACCGGGCGGCGATCCAGTGCCCGCCGTTGCGCGGCGTCCAGAAGACGGGCGGCAGCGTGGCGTAGAATTCGGACACCCGGCGGTGCGGTTCGCGCCTCAGCCTGTCGTCGGTGAAGCGGCAGAAATCCACCACCAGTTCGGGCGGAACATGGGGGGGCGGGTCCGTCCAGCCCGGTGCGGTGCTGGTGGGGGCGGCCTTGTCCGGCGTCGCGCGCGTCTCGGCGTCCATCATCTCCTCCCAGACTCGGGCTCTTCAGGCAGGGGCCAGATGCGCCGCCCGGAATTCCCGTGTCAGAATGATATTCTGAAAAGCAGAACGCGGTCAACACACCTTGAGTGTGCCACGGCAAGCCCCGCCGCCTGCGCCGCCGGCCGGTTCAGGTTTTGTCGATGGCGGTCTCGAACCGCTGCTTGGACCGTTCCACATGCCGGAAGAACGCATCATGGGCGCGTTCGCGATTGCCCGAGGCCACGGCGTCGATCATCTCGCGGTGTTCGCGGTTGGAAACCGACAGCCCGCCGGCCTGTACGAGGCCGCAGGTCCGGCACAGGTTCAGCTTCTGCACCAGCCCGCGGTATTCGCGCGCCAGCGTCCGGTTGCCCGTCGCGGTGATCAGATAGTCGTGAAACGACAGGTTCACTGGATAATAGCGGTCGAAATCGCGCGCATTCGCGATTTCGTCCATCTGCTCCACATATTCCTTCAGCGTGTCGAGCATCGCATCTGTCACCAGATCGCTCAGCAGCCGCCCGGCCAGCCCGAAAAGGGCGGCGCGCAGATCATAGATCTCCAGCGCTTCCTCATTGGAAATCTCGCTGACGAAAACGCCGCGGTTGCGGATGAAGAACACCAGCCCCTTGGCTTGCAGGCTGCGCATCGCCTCGCGCAGGGGGCCGCGGCTGGTGCCGAAGCGGTTGGCCAGACGGATCTCGTTCAGGCGCTCGCCCGGGGCCAGCTCGCCCGTCAGGATCAGCCGTTCCAGTTCGGGCTCGATCACACCGGTCAGCGATGTGGTGCGGGGAACCGATTCCGAGCGGTCGGTCAAATCCGGTTTTTCGAGCATCGTCAGCTTCCGTCTGCAATCACTTCCATTCGGTGAGATGCGACCATAGGCAATTCCGCTGGCTCTGTCATGGCTTCAGCGCGGCGATCACCGCGTCACGAACGGCAATGGTGTTTGCCTGCCCGCCCATGTCGGGAGTGTAGGGGCCGGCTTCGGTGACCGCTTCGATGGCGCGCATCAGGCGGCCGGCGGCCTCCGCCTCGCCCAGTTGTTCGAGCATCAGCGCCCCGGTCCAGAACGCGCCGGTGGGGTTGGCGATGCCGCGGCCCATGATGTCGAAGGCCGAGCCGTGGATCGGTTCGAACATCGACGGCGCCTGCCCCGTGGGCTCGACATTGGCGGTGGCGCCGTTGCCGAGGCTGCCGGTCAGCGCCGAGGCGAGGTCCGACAGGATGTCGGCATGCAGGTTGGTGGCGAGGATCGTGTCGTAATGGCCCGGGCGGGTGACCATTGTCGCGGCCATTGCATCGACAAGCATCCAGTCCACGTCAAGCTCGGGAAATTCGGCCGCGACGGCGGCGCAGACCTCGTCCCACAGCACGAGGCCGTGGCGCTGGGCGTTGGATTTGGTCACGATCGTCAGGCGTTTGCGCGGCCGCGCCATCGCCGCCTCGCAGGCGAAGCGGGCAATGCGCTCCACCCCGGCGCGGGTGAAGATCGCCACATCCATGCCCACCTCCAGCGGCAGTCCCCGATGGGCGCGCCCGCCGACGCCGGCGTATTCGCCCTCGGAGTTTTCGCGCACGATCAGCCAGTCGATTGCGGCGCCCAGTTCGGGGCGCAGGGGGCCGCGCATCCCGCGCAAGAGCCTCGTGGGCCGGACATTGGCGAA
>SKUV01000275.1 GCA_007129775.1 Paracoccaceae bacterium
ACGCCGGCGCCAACCGGGCCCGCGCCCGATGCGCCGGCGCGCCCGTCGCTTCTGGGCCGGCTTCTGGGCCGCGAGGCGGCGCCGGAGGCTCCGCGCCGGGTGTTGGACGATGCGATGCTCGAAAGCCTCGAAGAGGTGCTGATTCAGGCCGACATGGGCGTGGAGCCGGCGCTGCGCGTCACCGCCAATCTGGGCGAAAGCCATCTGGGCCGCCGCCTGTCGGTGCCCGAGATCAAGCGCCTGCTGGCCGATGAGATCACCCGGATCATGGAGCCCGTGGCCAAGCCCCTGCCGATCTATGCGCGCCGGCCGCAGGTGGTGCTGGTGGTGGGCGTCAACGGTTCCGGCAAGACCACGACGATCGGCAAGCTCGCGGCGCAGTTCCGCGCCGCCGGCAAGTCGGTGGTGATCGCGGCGGGCGACACGTTCCGCGCCGCGGCGGTGGAGCAGTTGCAGGTCTGGGGCGAGCGGGCCGGCGTACCGGTGATGACCGCGCCCGAGGGCAGCGACCCGGCCAGCCTCGCCTTCGATGCGCTGGCCCGGGCGCAGGCCGAGGAGGCGGATCTGCTGATGATCGACACTGCCGGGCGGCTGCAGAACCGTGCCGATCTGATGGAGGAACTGGCCAAGATCGTGCGCGTGCTGCGCAAGAAAGACCCGGACGCGCCGCACAATACCCTGCTGGTGCTGGATGCCACGACCGGGCAGAACGCGCTCAGTCAGGTGGAGACCTTCCGCAAGATGGCCGATGTGACCGGGCTGGTGATGACCAAGCTCGACGGGACGGCGCGGGGCGGGGTGCTGGTGGCGCTGGCCGACCGTTTCGGCCTTCCGATCCATGCCATCGGGGTGGGCGAGCAGATCGACGATCTGGCGCCCTTCGAGCCCGAGCATTTCGCCCGCGCGCTGGTGGGGATCGACGCGTGATCCCGCATCGGCGGGGATGAGCGACTGGATCATCTCGATCGAAGGGACCGAGACCGGGCTTTACGCCTCGGCCGCGCTGGCGCTGCTCGCGGCCTTTCTGCACGCGGTGCTGGGGGCGATGCAGAAGGGGCGGTTCGGGCCTTTCGTCTCGCGTTCGGTGATCGACATGATCTATGGCGTCTTCGGGGCGCTTCTGGTCTTTTTCGTCGTGCCGTGGCCCGAGCCGCACATGTGGCCGATCTTTGCCGGCATGATGGTGATCCATGCGGGCTACAAGTATTTTCAGGCGCTGGCCTTTTCGCGCGGGGCCTATACCGTCGTCTACCCGGTGGTGCGCGGCACCGGGCCGCTGTTTACCGTCATCGGCGCGTGGATCGTCTTTGGCGAGACGTTCAACGCGGTGCAATGGCTGGGCGTCGCGGTGCTGCTGTCGGGTATCTTCGGGCTGGCGGCCTACAACCTGCGCCACATCACGGTGGACCGGGTGACGCTGGTGCCCGCGCTGTGGCTGGCGGTGGCGGCGGGCGCATTTGCCGCACTCTACACCACCTATGACGCCTATGGCATCCGGGCGACGGCCGACCCCTTTACCTTCATCGCGTGGTTCTTCTTTCTCGACAGCTTCTTCATGCCGCTGTGGAACCGCCGCCGGCTGCTTGCCGTGCCGCGCGGCGACTGGCCGGGGCTGTTGCGCCACGGGTTGGTGGGGGCGCTGGTGACCATGGGCTCTTTCGGGGCGATCATGCTGGCCACGCGGCTCGGCCCGGTGGGGCAGGCGGCGGTGCTGCGCGAAACCTCGACCGTTTTCGCCGCGCTCGTGGGTTTCGTGTTGCTGGGCGAGCGGGTGGGGCCGCGGCGGCTGGTGCTGATGGTGTTGATCGCAGCGGGGGCTGTGATAGTCCAGATGGCAGCATGAAGGGAACCGCCGATGTCTGACAACAAGCCGCTCAACCCCGGTGTGAAGATCGCGCTGGAACTGGGGCCGATCCTCGCCTTCTTCGCCGGCTACATGTGGCTGCGCGATGATACCTTCGTTGTCGCCGGGCGGGAATACGACGGCTTCATCATCATCACGGCGGCTTTCATCCCGCTGATGCTCGCGACCACGGCGCTGTTGTGGAAGCTGACGGGGCATCTGAGCCGGATGCAGGTGGCCACGCTCGTGCTGGTCACGGTGTTCGGCGGGCTGACGGTCTGGCTCAACGATGAGCGTTTTTTCAAGATGAAGCCCACGATCATCTATGCGCTCTTTGCCGGGGTGCTGGCGCTGGGGCTCTTGCGCGGGCAATCGTGGCTGCAATACGTGATGGACGGGGTGCTGCCGCTGAAACGCGAGGGGTGGATGGTGCTGACCCGCCGGCTGGCGGCGTTTTTCGCCGTGCTGGCGTTGTCGAACGAGGTGGTCTGGCGGCTGATGTCCACCGATGCATGGGTGAATTTCAAGACCTTCGTGCTGCCGCTTGCGCTGTTCGGCTTTTTCATGACGCAGGGCAAGGTGTTCGAGGAACACGCGCTGGACCCGCCCGAGGCGCCCAAGGAATGAACCCGCCACGCCGCGTCCGGATGCCTGCCGGTGTGCATTGGTTCCCGCCGCGGGCGCTGCTATAGCATTGCGCAGACCAAACGGAGCGCGCGAAACATGCAGACCTTTCACTTCATCCGCCATGCCCAGTCGTTACACAACGCCCTGTCGGAGCCGGGCGGGCCCGATCCGATGGTGCGCGATGCCGCGCTGACCGAATACGGGCTGGAGCAGGCCCTGCGGCTGGGCGCCGAGATCGGCAAGGGGCAGGAGTTCGATCTGGTGGTGATCACGCCCTTCACCCGTGCCATCCAGACCGCCCTGCGCGCCTTTGCCGAAAGCCCCGCCCCGCGGATCATCCTTGATCTGCACCGCGAACATCTGGACAGCTATTGCGACGTGGGCCGCAGCCCCGAGGATCTGGGCAAGCTCTTTCCGATGTTCGAGTTCGACCATCTGAACGATCCCTGGTGGTATATCGACGAGGCGTCCCACGAGCCCTATGCCAAGGAGCCGCCCGAGGAGCTGATGAAGCGGGTGGAAGCCTTCAGCGTATGGCTGAAGGCCCGGCCCGAACAAACCATCGGCGTGGTCGGCCACGGCACCTTCCTGCGCACCCTGACCGGCCACAGGTTCGACAATGCCGAACGGCTGGTGGGCTCGCTCTGACGAACCGGCCGCGGCCATGACCAAGGGCTGAACACATTCAGGATCTGGATTGTTTCGCGCGCGAAACAATCCAGATCCTGAATATTTTTCAAGGTGTTAAGGTTGCGGCCGGTGCCTCGCGGCCGGTGCTCTGGGGTCGCGCAAAGGGGCAGGCGCCCCCTGCGTGGCTCAGGCGACCTCGCGCACCGCCTTGGCCTCTTCGGCAGCCTCGGGCGGCAGCAGGTGCATGCCGCCGGGCACGATGGTCAGCGTGACATCCTTGCCCACCTCCAGGCCAGTGGCCTCGTCATCGGGCAAAAGCGCCATCACCTCGCCGACCTCGGTGTCGAAATCGACCTGCGTCGAGGCGCCCAGAAAGGAGACCTGCGTCACCTTGGCCGGCAGCCCGGTTTCGGCGGGGCGCAGCGCCTCGGGCCGCAGCACGACCGACACCGCGCCCGGGGCAATGTCCTGATCATGTTCGAAACTGGCGGGGCCCAGTGTGACCTTGCCGGCATCCCAGCGGCCGGGCACGATATTGGCCGAGCCGATGAAATCGGCGACGAAGCGGGTTGCCGGGCTGCGATAGAGTTCACGCGGGCTGCCGACCTGTTCGATCCGGCCCGAATTCATCACCACCACGCGATCGGAAATCGCCAGCGCCTCTTCCTGATCGTGGGTCACATAGACCGCCGTCAGCCCGAGCCGTTGCTGCAACGAGCGGATTTCGGCCCGGACGTGGTGGCGCAGCTTGGCATCGAGGTTCGACAGCGGTTCGTCGAACAGGATCACCCGCGGCTTCATCACCAGCGCGCGGGCCAGCGCCACGCGCTGCTGCTGCCCGCCCGAGAGCGCATCGACCGAACGCTGGGCATAGGCTTCGAGCCCCACGAGCGCCAGCGCCTCGTCCACGCGCTGCGAAATCTCGGCCCGCGGCCGGCGGGCCACCTTCAGCCCGTAAGCCACGTTGGCAAAGACGTTCATGTGCGGAAACAGCGCGTAGGACTGAAAGACCATCGTCACGTCGCGCTTTTCGGCGGGCAGGTGCGTCACATCCTCGTCGCCGATGATGATGGCGCCGCTGGTCGGTTCCTCCAGCCCGGCGATCATCCGCAGGGTCGTGGTCTTGCCGCAGCCCGAGGGCCCGAGCAGCGTGACCAGTTCGCCCGGGGCGATATCCAGATTGATGCTGTCCACCGCCGGCGCATCCGCGCCGAAGGATTTGAGAACCGATTGCAGCAGCACCGCTGCCGGCGCGATCTCGCTCGTAAAGCTCATACCGAGAGCCCCTTTCCACGGTTGCGGGCGTCGACGCGTTTCGACACGATCAGAAGCAGGATGATCAGCGCGAGAAGGCCGAAGATCAGGATCGTGGCCATCGCCGCGGCGCGGCCCAGTCGGCCCTGTTCGACCCAGGACAGCAGAAGCACCGTCGCCAGATTGTTGCCGGCGCTGACAAGGAAGATAACCTGACTGATCGCCGTCATCGCCGAGACGAAGGCAAAGATCAGCCCCGCCAGCAGCGGATAGAGCAGAAGCGGCGCGAGCACCCGCACCATGGTCACGCCCGACCCGGCCTTGAGCGTCGCCGAGGCCTCTTCCAGCGAGCGATCGATCTGCGACAGCCCGGCCATGGAGGCCCGGATCGCCACCGGCATGTTGCGGAACACCAGCGCCAGCACGATGATCACCGAGGTGCCGGTCATCAGCAGCGCGCCGTCGTTGAAGGCGAGGATATAGGCCAGCCCCATCACCGTGCCCGGCGTGGCAAAGGACAGAAGCGATCCGAATTCCAGATAGGAGCGCCCGACGAATTTGTGCCGCGTGACCAGATAGGCGATCAGCCCGCCCACGATCATCGCCGGAACCGCGCTGGCTGCCGACAGCTTGACCGTATACCAGACGGTGGGCCAGCCGGTGTTCCAGAAATCGACGTAGTGGCGGAAGGTCAGTGTGTTGTTGATCCCCCAGATCTCGACCACCGAGCCATACATGATCGCCACATAGAGCGCGGCGATGAAGGCGAACCAGATCAGGGCAAGCGCGGTCAGCGCCGCCTCGAAAGTGCGCGGCAGCTTGAGGAAGGCGCCCGAGGCGGGTTTGCCCGTGACCGTGGCGAAGCCGCGCACGCCGAGGATGATCCGGCTGGCGATGAACACGAGCCCCACCAGCACCAGCAGCACCACCCCGTAGACCGATGCCTCGGATTGCGAATAGCGCCCGGTCAGCGCGAGGAAGACCTCGGTCGCGAGGAAGCTGCGGTCGCCGCCCAGCACCAGCGGGGTGCCGAAATCGGAAATCGATTCAATGGAGGCCAGCAGTAGCGAGGCCGCGATGCCCGGCCGCACCAGCGGCCATGTGATGTCCTTGAACACCCGCCAGCGGCTGGAGCCGAGCGTCTGCGCGGCCTCTTCCAGCGCGGGGTTGAGCGAATTGAGCGAGCCGCGGATGATCAGATACGCCACCGGCGCGAGGCCGAGGATCTGCGCCGTCGCGACCCCGGTGATGCCGTAAAGCGGGTTGGCGAAGGGCGAGATCCCGAGGATGTCATAGCTGATCATCCCGCGCCGCCCGAACAGGAAGATCATCGAGAAACCGATGACGAAGGGCGGGGTGATGAAGGGCAGGATACTGGCCACGCCAAGCACCCCGCGCACCACGCCGCTCTGGGTGCGCTGGCCCAGCAGCGCCAGCGCGAAACCCAGCATCGTCGCACCCGGCGCCACGATCAGCGCCACCAGAAGGGTCGAGGGCAGCGCGCCCCGGCCCCAGATCATGATGCCCAGCGCCCAGCCGCCGATGGCCCCGATGATCAGCCAC
>SKUV01000046.1 GCA_007129775.1 Paracoccaceae bacterium
CCCGGCGGCGCGGCGGCGCGCATGATGGCCGCCATGACCGGAACGCTTCTGTCACTGGGCCATGGCTATTGCGCCTCGGCGCTGGCGCGGCTGATCCTGCCGCAGGGCTGGCAGGTGATCGGCACCCACCGCAGCCCCGAGGCCGCCGCCCGCCTGCGCGCCGAGGGGGTGGAGCCGCTGGCATGGCCTGCCCCGAACAGCGAGGACGCGAACACAGAGGGCGCGGGCTTTGGCCCGGCACTCGCGCGCGCAACGCATCTTCTGTGTTCCATCGCGCCGGGGCAGGGGGGCGACCCGGCCCTTGCGGCCTTCGGCGCGACGATCGCACAGGCGCGGCATCTGAAATGGGCAGGCTATCTGTCCAGCACGGCGGTCTATGGCGATCATGCCGGCGGCTGGGTGGACGAGGACACTCCCGTCAGCCCGGCCAGCGCCCGGGGCAAGGCACGCGTGACCGCCGAAGCGGCGTGGCGCCAGACCTGCGCGCGGGCTGGCGTGCCCTGCCATATCTTCCGCCTGTCGGGCATCTACGGGCCCGGGCGCTCACCCTTCGACCGGCTGCGCGCCCGTCAGGCCCGGCGGATCGTGAAGCCCGGGCAGGTTTTCTGCCGCATCCATGTGGAGGATATCGCCCGGGCGCTCGCCGCCTCCATGGCGCAGCCCACAGGGGGCGGCGCGCTGTGGAACCTCGCCGATGACGAACCCGCCCCGCCGCAGGATGTCATCGCCCATGCCGCCGGCCTGATCGGGCTGCCGCCCCCGCCCGAGGAACCCTTCGACGCTGCGGCGATGTCGCCCATGGCGGCGAGCTTCTATGCCGATTGCCGCCGCGTCCGGAACGACCGGATCAAGCGCGATCTGGGGCTGAGGCTGCGCCATCCCGATTACCGCACCGGACTCGCGGCGATTCTGGAGGCCGAGCGCGCAGCGGCGGGAAACGGCCGGCGGGCGCCGTGATGCGCGTGCGATGCCCCGCGATGCTCCGCGCTTTCCTTTGGACGACGGCGCCTCTACACTGGCGCTCCAGTCCCGGAGCAACCATCATGCGCGCGTCTCCCGCCCCCGTCCTTGCCGCGGCACTTCTGGTCAGCCCCCTCGTGGCCGAGGGGGAAACGCCGGAAGGGTCCGCGACGCTGGGCGAAATCGCCGCGCGGATCGACGCTGTCGATCACCTCTGGCAAACCCGCCTGCCCGATGCGGAGGGGGCGGAACTGACCACCCATTTCAGCGATTTCGGCTTTGTCTGGCAGGTCCGCCTGCTTGGCGACGGCGCCGATGAGATCGCCCTGCCCGGCAGCCTTGAAGTGGTCTTTTCCGGGATCGACGGCGACAAGGAGCCGACCGAGCGTCAGATCGTTTTTGACGAGATCGCCAGCGGCAAACGCTTTGTCAGCCGGGACAACGATACCGGCGCGGTGATCGTCGATCTGCTCGACCTGTCCGGAAACCCCGGCTTTGCGGAAGGCCGGATCAGCGCCGAACTGTGCCGCCGCGACGGTGTTTTCGGCACCATCGATCCGGAGGATTGTGTGGTGATCGAGGGCCGGTTCACCTCTCGCCTGCCCTTCGACGAATAGCGCGGGACCGCTGCAGGCCGGGGGCCGCCACATCGCCGGCCCGGTATCCGTTCGCGACGCCCATCTTCGCCCGCCCGGACGGCCGCTTTGCCTTCGATGCCATCCTGCGCGCGGCTCACTCCGCCGGCGGCATCGCCTTTTCGCCCGCGCCGCTGCCCTCGCGCCCCGCCCGGTGCCGGCCGGCCTCGGCCAGTTCGCGCACCAGGCGCTCTTCCTCGCTGGCGCGCGGCTTGGAGAACCGGGCCAGCAGCAGAAACGCCACCGGCGTGAGATAAAGCGTCGAGACCGTGGCAAGCCCCAGCCCGCCCACGATCACCCAGCCCAGCGCCTCGCGCGCCTCTGCCCCGGCCCCGAAGGACAGGATCAGCGGCAGCGCGCCCAGCACCGTGGAGGCCATGGTCATCATCACCGGACGCAGGCGTATGATACAGGCTTCCTCGATCGCCTCGCGCACGGATTTGCCGGCATCGCGCAACTGATTGGCGAATTCCACGATCAGGATACCGTTCTTGGCCATGATCCCCACCAGCAATACGAGCCCGATCTGGGAATAGACATTCAGGCTGCCACCCGTCAGCAGGAGCGCGAAGACCGCGCAGGCCAGCCCCAGCGGCACGGTCGACATCACCACGACGGCCGAAACGAAGCTTTCGAACTGGGCCGACAGCACAAGAAACACCACCAGGAGCGCAAAGCCGAAGACGATGAAGATGCCGGTGTTGGTCTGATCGAGCGTCGCGGCTTCGGCCAGCGGGACGATGCGCTGGCCGGCGGGCAGCACCTCGGCCGCGATACGCTCTGCCTCGGCCATGGCGTCGCCCAGCGACAGCGCCGGCGTCAGCGTGGCCGACATGTTCACCGCCCGCATCTGCGCCTCGCGGCCCAGTTCCGGCGCGATGGCCCGTTCCTCCAGCGTGACGAAGGACGCCACCGGGATCATCTGGCCGCTGCCCGAGCGGATGAAGATGCTTTCAAGATCGGAGGGGTTGTTCACCGGGTTGGCGGTGGACAGCATCTGGATGTCGAAGCTGCGGTCGTCGATGAACACATTGCCCACCGCGCGGCCATCCAGCACCGCCTGCAGCGCCTCGCCCAGACCGTCGATATCCACGTCCAGATCGGCGGCACGGCGGCGGTCGACCTCGATGAAAAGCTGCGGCTGCGTGGTCTCGAAGCCCAGCTGTATCCGGCCGAAGCGGCCGTCATCCTCCAGCCGTTCCTGCAATTGCTGGGCGCTTTCCGCCAGCTCATCGTAATTGTTGCCGAGAATCGCAAAGGTCAGGCCCCGCCCGGCGCCGCGGATGCCCAGTGAATTGGGCTGAATGGCGAAGGCGCGCACACCGATCACGCCCTGCAGCATGCCGTTGATCTGGCCCACGATCTCGCGCTGGCTGCGTTCCCGGTCGCCCCAGGCGGCCAGTGTCATCACCATGAAGCCGCGGTTGTCGGCGCCGGTGCCGACGATGGAAAAGAGGTTGGTCACCTCGCCGCGCGCCTGCAGCGGCTCGATCAGGGCCTCGATCTCCTGCATCTTGCGGTTGGTGAAATCGAGCGCCACGCCCTGCGGCGCCGACACCGACAAAAGCGCCACGGCGCGATCCTCGGGCGGGGTCAGTTCCTGCCGGATCTGGGTCGCGACCAGCGCGGCGGTCGCGGCAAAAAGCACCGCCACCGTCACCACCACCAGCGGCGCGGCGAGGGCTGCGCGCAGGCTTGCCGCGAAGGCGCCGGCCAGCCGGTTGCCCAGCCAGACCATCGGCCCGCGCGGCTCGGCCTGCGGCGCCGCGGTCAGCAGCCGCGAGGCCAGCATCGGGCAGAGCGTCAGCGCAACGATCGATGACAAGAGCACCGCCATGGCGAGGGTAAAGCCAAATTCGCGAAAGAGCCCGCCGGTCTGCCCGGGCAGGAACGACAGCGGAACGAAAACTGCGGCGAGCGTCGCCGTCGTGGTGACCACGGCAAAGAACACCTGCCGCGTACCCAGAACCGCGGCGGCGCGCGGCCCCATGCCCTCGGCCCGGCGGCGCACGATGTTCTCCAGCACGACGATGGCGTCATCCACCACCATGCCCGTGGCCAGGACCAGCGCCAGCAGCGTCAGGATATTGACCGAAAAGCCCACCAGATAGATCGCCGCGATGGTGCCCACCAGCGCCACGGGCATCGTGATCGCCGGGATCAGCGTGGCGCGCGGATCGCGCAGAAAGACAAAGATGATACCGATCACGATCAGCACCGCGAGACTTAGCGTCTTGAGCACTTCGGTGATCGCGCCGCGCACAAAGGTCGCCTCGTCCGAGGTGACGAAGATGCGCACGTCATCGGGCAGAATCTCCTGCAAATCCTCGACGATGGCGGTGATGTTCTCCGAAATTTCCAGCGTGTTGCTCTGGGCCTGACGGATGATGCCGATGCCGATGCCGGTCTGACCGTTGGCGCGCAGGATCGATTCGCCCGACCGCGGCCCCAGTGTCACCTGCGCCACATCGCCCATGCGCACCCCGCTGCGCAATTCCAGCGCCTCGAATTCCTCGGGCGAGGTGATCGCGGCGGTAGTGCGCACGAGGATCGACTGGCTGTCGTTCGAAAGCGCCCCGGCCGGGGCGTCGAAGGACACATTGCGCAGCGCGGTGCGGATGTCCGACAGGCTCAGGCCCCGGCTGGCCAGTTCCATCAGGTCGATATCCACGCGAAAGACCTGATCGCGCGCGCCGAAAATCTGCAGATCGGCCACGCCGGGGGCCGAGATCAACCGGTCCTCCACCAGATCCTCGACCAGCCGCGTCAACTCCTGCACCGAGCGGTTGCGCGAGGTCACGCCAAGGCGCATCACCGCATCGGCATTCGCATCGGCCTTGACGATGCGCGGCTCGTCCACGCCCGAGGGCAGGGCGTTGCGGATGCGCCCGATCGCGTCGCGGATATCCGTGGCCGCGAAATCCAGATCGACGCCGTCCGAGAACTCCACCGTCACCCGCGACGCGCCAAAGCGCGAGGACGACGAAATCGACGCGACCCCGCTCACGCGGCTGACGGCGCCTTCGATGGCCGCTGTCACCTCGCGGTCCACGGTTTCGGGGGCCGCGCCCGAAAAACTCGCCGTCACGGTCACCACCGGGCGATCCACGTCGGGCAGTTCGCGCACCTCCACACCAAAGAGCCCGACAAGCCCCGCCACGACGATCAGCGTCGACAGAACCAGCGCAAGAATCGGGCGCCGCACGAACAGCGCGGTGCCACCGGGCCTGTCGATCACTTCAGAGGGTTCGGGCTGCGCTGGCTGCTGCTCGGACATGGTCAACCTCGGCGGGCTTTGGGGCGGGTCGGTCTCAGATCGGGGCCGGGCGGCCATTGGCGCGGGCCTGCTCGGCGCCGGCATCATCGGTCTCGTCCGCGGCTTGCGGGGCGGCGTTGCGCACGTCGACGGCGGCGCCGGGCCGCAGGGACTGCACGCCCTCGGTCACGACCAGATCACCCGGCGCCAGCGCGGCATCCACCAGAACCCCGTTGTCCATCCGTTGCAGGATGCGCACCGGCACGCGCTGCACCTGCTCGTCGCGCACGGCCCAGACGAAGGCCCCGTTGGACGACCACTGTATTGCCAGCGGATCGACGGCCGGATAGCTTTCACCGCTGAAATCCAGCGTTATGGAAAACGCCATCCCGGGGCGCAGCATGTCGTCGGGATTGTCGATTTCGGCCTGAACGCGCAGCGAGCGGCTGGCGCTGTCCACACGATTGTCGAGCGCGCGCAGACGCCCCTGCAGCGTGGTGCCCGGGCGCGACAGGGGGCTTGCCGACAGCTCCATCCCCTCGCTCAGCGCCACCACATGGCGCTCGGGCACGAGGAACTCTACCAAGAGGCTGGATCGGTCGTCGATGCCGGTCAGCCGGGTCGAGGTGCCGACCTGGTCGCCGATATCCGCCGCCACGAAGCCCACATAGCCCGAAATCGGCGCCACAATCGAGCGCCGGTCGAGGTTCAGCCGGGCCTGACGATAATCCAGCTCTGCCTGATTCAGTGCCAGTTCGGCGTCGCGGATCTGGATATCGGTCGTCGCGCCGGAGCGTTGCAGCCGGGCGAGCCGCTCCACCGTGGAGCGCGCATCCGCCAGCACCAGTTCGGCGCGATCAAGGGCGATATCCTCGGCACTGCTGTCCAGCCGTGCCAGCGTCGTGCCGGCCTGCACCTGATCACCTGGCGAGACGTTGATCTCCACGATCCGGCCCGACGCTTCGGGCGTGATGGAAACGCTGCGCAGGGCCTGTCCGGTGCCGATGGCAGAGACGTTGCTTTTGCGCACTGCTTCGATCACGGGTTGCGCGATCA
>SKUV01000250.1 GCA_007129775.1 Paracoccaceae bacterium
CGATGCGATGATCGTCGGCCGCCTCTTTCAGATGCTGTTCGACGCCGGGGTTGCGATCGTCACCACTTCGAACCGGCCACCCGATGATCTGTACAAGGACGGTCTGAACCGGGCGCTTTTCCTGCCGTTCATCGCGCTTCTGAAGGAACGGCTGGAGGTGGTGGAACTGCGCAGCGACACCGATTACCGCCAGAACCGGCTTCAGGACCGGCAGGTGTACTTCAGCCCGGCCGACGCGGCGGCCCGTGCGGCGATGGATGCGCTCTGGTCCGACCTGACCGCGGGGGCGGAGGTCGGTCCCTTGTCGCTGCAGGTGCAGGGCCGGACGGTGACGCTGCCCCGGTTCGCCGCGGGCGTGGCGCGCGCCGATTTCTGGGATCTCTGCGGCAGGGCGCTGGGGCCTGCGGATTACCTCGCCGTGGCCAGCGCCGTGCGTGTGCTCATGCTCGATGATATCCCCGGATTGTCGCGCCGGAACTACAACGAGGCCCGGCGCTTCGTCACGCTGATCGACGCGCTCTACGAGGCGCGGGTGCGCCTGATCGCCAGCGCCGCGGATGTGCCGGAGCGGCTCTACATCGAAGGCGCCGGCGCGTTCGAGTTTGAACGCACCGCCAGCCGCCTGCGCGAGATGCAATCTGCCGACTGGGCGCAGGAGACAGGCGCCCGGACCGGGGCATAGTCGAGCGCCACGCCGCGCGGCGCGGCATCCGCGATCAGGCCGGCCATGTGGCAGAGCGCGGCAGCGGGCGAACCGGCAACGTCAGTCAGTGCACCGCCCGACAGAACGCCTGCGCGACAAAGGGCCGGAGGCCCCGCGCGCGCCCGAGCGGGGGGTCGATCCCCCCCGAGGGCGCAGCCCCCCCGACCGGGCACCGGCCCCGCCTGCTGGGCGCTCCCCCGGCATCACCCGCGCGCCCCCTTGCGCCGCCCGGTGCAGCCGCTAGGCTCTGGGCAATCCTGCACCGCCCGCGCGCGGGCCCTCAGCAACGGAAAGCCAACCATGTCATCTGCCCCACCCAAGACGCCCCTGCCGGAAACCGCGCGCCTCTCCTTCGCGCCGGAGGAGCCGGGCTCCGTCCCGCTCCATGTCGTCGCCGCCGATGACTGGCCGGACTGGATCGCCGCCCGGCCGGAGGCCGACCGGCGCTGGGCCGAGGCGCTTGGCTTTCATGCGAGCCTCGGCGAGGTCCTGACCCTGCCCGACGGCGCAGGGGGGCTCGCTGCGGCGGTGGTGGGGCACGGCGATGCAAGGGCCCGGGCGCGCACCCGTTTCGGCATCGCCCGCGCGGTGACGGCGCTTCCCGCCGGGGTCTATCATCTGGCCGATGATCTGCCAGCGGATGCGCGCGACGAGGCCGCCCTGGGCTGGCTGCTGGCGCAATACCGCTACGACCGCTACCGCAAACCCGCCGACGCTGCCCCTTGCGCGCGGCTCCGGGCGCCTGCGGGGGCCGATGCGCACCGGCTCGAGACCATCGCCAATGCCGAAGCTCTGACCCGCGACCTGATCAACACCCCGGCCAATGACATGGGCCCGGACGAGTTGGAGGCCGCCTTCATGGCGGTGGCCGAGAGGCACGGCGCGCGGGCCGAGGCGATCCGGGGCGCGGATCTGATCACCGCCAACCTGCCCCTGATCCACACCGTCGGCGGCGCCTCGGCCCGGGCACCGCGGCTTCTGGACATGCGCTGGGGCGATACCGGGCCGCGCCTGACGCTCGTGGGCAAGGGTGTGTGCTTCGACACCGGGGGGCTCAACCTGAAGCCCGGCAGCTCCATGGGGCTGATGAAAAAGGACATGGGCGGCGCGGCCACGGTGCTGGGGCTGGCGCAGGCGATCATGGAACTGGGCTGGAAGGTCCGTCTGCGCGTGCTGGTGCCGGCGGTGGAGAACGCGGTCAGCGGCGCGTCCTACCGGCCCAGCGATATCCTGACCTCACGCAAGGGCCTGACGGTCGAGATCAACAACACCGATGCGGAGGGCCGTCTGGTGCTGGCCGATGCGCTGGCACTGGCCGATGAAGAGGCGCCCGACGCGATGATCTGCATGGCCACGCTGACCGGCGCGGCGCGGGTGGCGCTGGGTGCCGATATCATGCCCTTTTTCACCGATGACGACACGCTGGCCACGGCGCTGGTGGCGCAGGGCGCCCGGGTGCGTGACCCGCTCTGGCGGATGCCCTTTCACGAGCCCTACGAGGCGCTGATCGAACCAGGAATCGCCGATCTGGACAATGCGCCGGCGCGCGGGCTGGGCGGGGCGGTGACCGCGGCCCTGTTCCTGCGCCGTTTCGTGACGGAAGCACCGCTCTTTGCCCATTTCGACATCTACGGCTGGCAGGGCAGCGATGCGCCGGCCCGGCCGAAAGGCGGGCAGGGCAGCGGCGCGCGCGCACTGATCGAGGCGCTGCCCGGCCGGCTCGGGCTCTGAAAGGCCATGGCAAAGGGCGCGCGGCCCGGGGCTGTGACGGTAGCGTCGCAAGGCGACCGTCGCCTGACCCCCTTCAGCGGCCGGGTCGCCCATGCCGGCTGGCGCGCGTGCATCCCGGCAGAGCGTTATGCCACCCCCCTGCCCCGGCGCGTCGCGCGCCCGCTTGCCGATCTTTGCGCATCGCCCGCGGGGCCGCGTGACCGTCAGTTGCTTCTCGGCGCGTCCTTCGGCTTGCTCGATCAGCAAGAGGGCTGGGCCTTCGGCATCGCCGAGGATGGCTATTGCGGCTGGCTGCGGGCCGAGGCGCTGGCAGATTGGCTTGCCCCGACCCATTGGCTGGCCGCACCTGCGAGCCATCTCTACCCCGCGCCCGACATGAAGACGCGCGAACGCGCGGCGCTTTCGCTGGGCGCCGCGCTCACGATCATCGGGCACGAGCGCGGCTGGGCGCAGGAGGCGGGCGCCGCATGGCTGCCCGCCTGCCACCTGCGCGCCTGGGATGACCGGCCCGACGATCCGGTGGCCATCGCCGAGAGCCTGCTCGGCACGCCCTATCTCTGGGGCGGCAACAGCCGTGCGGGGCTGGATTGCTCGGGCCTGGTGCAATTGGCCTGCAGGGCCTGCAACATCGCCTCCCCCGCCGACAGTGATTTGCAGGCGGACTCGCTGGGGGTGGCGCTGCCAAGGGGCGCCGCCCTGCGCCGCGGCGATCTGGTCTTCTGGAAGGGCCATGTGGGCTGGATGGCCGATGACCGCCAGCTGCTGCACGCAAATGCCTATCACATGGCCGTCGCGCTGGAACCGCTGGACCAAGCCACCGCGCGAATAGCGGCCGCGGGCGGGGGCGATATTTCCGCGATCCGGCGCCTCGAATTCAGCGGCTGAAAGTCACCGCTCCAGCACCACCCCGGGCGCGCGGGCCAGAAAGAAGGGATTTGCGAAACCGGGCTTGCCATAACGCAGCGGCGCGTGGCTGTCGAAATCCAGCACCTCGCCCCCGGCGGCGGCCAGAACCGCATGACCCGCGGCCGTGTCCCATTCCATCGTGCGCCCCAGCCGCGGGTAGAAATCGGCCTCCCCCGCCGCAAGAAGGCAGAATTTCAGCGACGAGCCCGCGCTGACGCAATCGGCCACGTCGTAGCGGGCCATATAGGCGTCGGTGGCGGCGTCACGGTGGGATTTGGAGGCGACGACCCGCAACGCGCCATTGTCCGGCACGGCCACCCGCAGCGGGCGGGCCGCGCCCGGGCTGTCGGGATCAAGCGCTCCGCTTTCCTCGACCGCCGTGCCGTCGGCACGCGTCCGGAACAGCCGCCGCCGCGCCGGCGCCAGCACGACCCCGCGGGTGGGCAGGCCGTTCTCGACCAGCGCGATATTGACGGTGAAATCACCCCGGCGGCGCGTGAATTCCTTGGTGCCGTCCAGCGGATCGACGATCAGGAAGGTCTGCACGCTTTGGCTGTGGGTCTCCGCCTGTTCCTCGGTCACCAGCGGCAGATCGGGAAAGGCCACGCGCAGCCCCTCGGCAATCACCGCATCAGCGGCCAGATCAGCCTCTGTCACCGGCGATGCATCGTCCTTTTGGCGCACCTCGAAATCGGGCGAATGATAGACCTCCATGATCCGCGCACCGGCGAGGATCGCAAGGCGGCGCAGCACGGTTTCGAGTTTCTCGTGATCCAAGGCCATCTCCTGCCGCTATTTGGTTCCAGTATCGGTGGTGCGGGCGACGAACGCGCCTCAGCCCGACCCGCTCGCGCCCTTGCGCTCGGCCGGGGATGTGGCGCCCGGCGACTCCGCCGCTGAAACCCGCGCTTCGATCGCTTCCAGCCGTTTCAGCACCTCTTCGCGATAGGCGTCGGTCTTGACCACATCCTCGGCATGGTGGGCATCCTGCATGGAGTTCACGATCAGCCCCACCAGCAGGTTCACAACCGCGAAGGTGGTCATCATGATGAAGGGCACGAAGAAGACCCATGCATAGGGATAGACCTCCATCACCGGGCGCACGATCCCCATGGACCACGATTCCAGCGTCATGATCTGAAACAGCGAATAGGCCGAGCGGCCGATCGTGCCGAACCATTCGGGAAACGAGGCCTGAAAGAGCTTCGTCGCCATCACCGCGCCGATGTAGAAGATCATCGACATAAGCAGGAACACGCTACCCATCCCCGGCAGCGCCTTCAGAAATCCCTCCACCACCCGGCGCAGGCTGGGCGTGACCGAAACGACGCGCAGAAGCCGCAGGATTCGCAGCGCCCGCAACACGGTGAAGGCCCCCGCCCCCGGCACCAGCGAGATACCGACGATCACGAAATCGAAAATGTTCCAGCCCGATCGGAAAAAGGCCAGCCGGAAGGCGAAGAGCTTCAGTCCGATCTCGACCACAAAGATCGACAGGCAGACCGCATCGAGAAACAGGATCATCGGCCCCACGGCCGCCATGATGTTGCCCGAGGTCTCCATGCCCAGCAAAACCGCGTTGAACAGGATCACCGCGATGATCCCGTGGCGGACAAGGCGTGTCTCCAGAAATTCGGCGGTCTTTTCGCGCAAGGTCATGGGGGCCTCTGGCTTGGGACGGTCGGTCGCGCCCCGGGTATGCTATCTGACCAGACGGGCCGCAAGCTCCAGATGCGTCGACCAGCGGAACTGATCGACCAGTTGCACCCAGTCGAGGCGAAAGCCCGCCGCCTTGAGCGTTCCTGCATCACGAGCGAAGGTCGCCGGATTGCACGAGACATGGGCGATCACCGACACATCTGACCGGGCGAGTTCCGCGATCTGGGCCGCAGCCCCGGCCCGCGGCGGATCGATCACCACGGCGTCGAAGCCGGCCAGCTCCGAGGCCAGCAGCGGCCGGCGGAAGAGGTCGCGCGCCTGCGTGCTGACGCGTTTGAGCCCCAGAGACCCGCGCCAGCCGGCATCGAGGGCTGCAAGCATCGCGGAATCGCCTTCGACGGCATGGACCTCCGCCGCTTCGGCCAACGGCAAGGCGAAGGTGCCGCAGCCGGCGAAAAGATCGGCGATCCGGCCCGGTGCACTTTCACCACTGCCAAGCGCCAGACGCACCGCCGCGATCAGCGCCGCCTCGCCATCCTCGGTGGCCTGCAGGAAGGCGCCGGGCGGCGGGACCACCTGCGCGCGGCCCATGATCTGGCGGGGCGGGTGCCGCAGGGCGATGGTCTCGTCCTCCCATGTCAGGCGGGCAATGCCGTGCTCGGCGGCGCAAGCGGCAAGCTCCGCGCGCAAGACTGCATCCAGCGACTTGCCACCGCGCACGAAAACGTCGGGGCCGTCCTGCGACCGGGTGACGGCGAGCGAAAGCTCCGCCTTCCGGCTGGCGCCCAGCCGGGTGACGGCCTCCAGCGCCGGAAGAGCGGCCATCAGGTCGCGGTGCAGCAACCGGCAATCCGGCACCGCCACCAGCGTTTCCGAGCCACGGCC
>SKUV01000309.1 GCA_007129775.1 Paracoccaceae bacterium
CACGGGCGCGGGTGGCGGGGCCACCTCGGTCGCCAGTTCCTCGGCCGCGGGCGAGGGCGCACCACCCTGCGCCAGCGCCGTTCCGGGCTGCACCGGCAACAGAGCGAGGCCAAGGGCCAGCGCCGGAACCAGCGCCGGAACCAGCGCGCCGCAAAGCCGGCCGCCACGGGCGCGCGGGGCCTTCGCCGCATCCGCCACCGGGCACATCGGCACACCGAATCGGTGCCGGACGACGCCCTGCGCCGCACGATTCGGCCCCCTTGCCGCCGGGTCCGGTTCGGGCTGTGCCCGCGTCCGGATCGCATCATTCCTTGTCACGGACCTGCGCCACCCTGTCTTTCCCTATGGTCAGACCATGGCGCTTGCGCGCGGTGCCGGCATTACTCAAATGGAGTATCGGCGCAGATTTACCCTGCGTCATCCAGTCCTTTGGACCGGCGCATCGGCAGCCCCAGCCCGTTGACGTAAGACGCCAGCGCAGCCTGGCTGTGACGGCCGGTCTTGTCGAAGGCATGGGCCAGATGCTTGCGCACCGTATGCACCGAAAGCCCCTGTTCGGCCGCGATCTGCTGCGGCCCCTTGCCTGCGGCGATGGCCACGGCCACGGCGGCCTCGGCATTGCTCAGGCCCGACAGCGCGCTGAGCAATTCCGCCGATGGCGGACGCGCCCCTTCGAGGCTCACGAAAACGGCGGCATGGCCGGAGCCCATGGCGTTGCGCAATTCCGAACGCCCCATGGGCAGCACATAGGCCACATAGGGCAGGCCCGCATCGGCGCTGAGCGGCATGCCATTGCCCCAGAGCCCGATATCGGAATCCGACCCGGTGCAGGCCCGCGCAACCGCTTCGGCAAAGGCGCCGCGATGCAACGCCGAGACCGCCCTGAGCATCCCGCCCGAGGCCGCCAGAACATCGCCGCGCGACAAAAGCGCCTCTCCCGCCGCATTGGTCTGGGACAATTGTCCATTTTCGCCAACAAGATAGACGGCGACGTCAAACTGATCCAGCAAGCTCGCGCTCAGCCGCGCCCGCTCCTGCGCCAGTTCGAGCATCCCGCCGATCAGCAGCGCGCGGCGCAGATGCGGCGAGACCCGCGCGGCAAAGCGGACCTCCTCGGGGCCGTAAAGCGCGCGGTCGGCGCGGCTCGGCGTCACCAGCCAGGCCATGGTCCGGTCGCGGCGCACCACGACGGTGTTCATCGTGTCGAACAGATCCTGCGGCGCGGCCCAGCGCTTGTAGAATTCGCTCGCGCGGTATTCCGCCTCGGGCAGAAGGCCAAGCTGGGTGACGGGCGCATCGAGTGGCGCCGCACGCATCCGGTCGAGCCTGGGGATCAGGGGAAAGGCCTGTTGCAGCTCCGTGATCCAGTGTTCATCCCACGGGGAGTGATAGGCCCCGTAGCGCGGCGTCGGGCTGTCGGGCGTGAATTCGGCGATGGTGATGGCGGCATAGGCGCTGTCGATCTCGTCGCGGATCGTCGAGAGTGTGTCGCTCCAGCCCGAGGGGGCGATCGCACAATCGTAGATCTGCTCAACAAGGCTGTTGAAATCGTCGCTATTCATGGGTCGCTCTTGAAATAAGGCCCAGAATAATCCGACGTTTTGCAAAAGGCGACAATTTCCTGCGCGGATCGGTCGCGGCCGTTCGGGTTGACACGAGGCACGCGGCTTCGGCGTCAGGAACGGGGTTCGGCCGCCGCCGCGTCGGGCCGCGTCGCGTCCACGACATGGGCGATGGAACTGGCGTAGAATTCGAGAGCGGCGGTCTCGCCCGATGTGACTTTCCAGCCCGCGCCCGTGTCGGCGATGATGCCGCGGATGGCGAGCGCCTCCAGCCCCTCCTTCACCGCAAGATCGGCGCGGCCCTCGGGCAGGTGGATGTGCTGGCCCTGCGTGCCCAGCCGCGCGATCAGCTCCCCTGCCCGCGCCTCGATCTCGGGCCGCGGCAGCGGCTGCCCGCCGGCTTGCTGCAGGATCGTGGCGACCAGCGGCACCGGCAGCACCGGAACCGCGTCGCGGATGCGCGCCATCAGCGTATCGGCCAGCGCATCGGTGGCGATGCCGTCGCGGCCGCGCACCCATTCCTCCAGCGACAGTGGCGTGCCGAAACTGACGGCGGCATAGCCGAAGCGGCGGAAGCGGCCGCGCATCTTCTGCCAGAGCATCCGCGCGATGAAGCCCATGATCTCGCGCGGGCGCGCGCGGAACCGCCGCTCGCCCGCCTGCGCCGCGCTGATCAGAACCCGATCCTCCAGCACCCTGTCATAGTTTAGCGCCACCGGGATGAAGACCACATCGCGGTCGTCTTCCGGATCGAAACCGGTGACGATATAGTGCAACAACCCCTTCTTGGCGTTGCCCACCCGGCCGTTCAGCGACAGCCCGCCCTCGGGGAATATCGCCTGTGTCACACCCTCGTGGGTCGCCATCTGGACATAGCGCGCCAGCACCCGGCGATAGAGCGACGACAGATAGCGGCGGCGGATGAAATAGGCCCCCATGGCGCGGATCAGGCTTTGCAGCGGCCAGATGCGCGCCCATTCCCCCACCGCATAGGACAGCGCCGAGCGTTCAGCCGCCAGCCATGTGACCAGCACGTAATCCATGTTGGAGCGGTGGTTCATCACGAAGACCACCGCCGCCTTCTTGTCGATGGCGCGAAAGGCGGCCTCGTCATACTGGCCCAGCCGCACATCATAAAGCCCGCGCGACAGCCAGCGCGCCAGCCGGATCGCGGGGCCGAAATAGGTGGAGGCCGAAAACGCCGGCACGATCTCGCGCGCGTAGGATCGCGCCTGCTGGAAAGCCACAGATTCCGGCACGCCCTGCTCATGGGCGTATTCAACCACCGCCTCCATCACCTGCGGGTCATAGATCAGCCGCACGATCATGTCCTGCCGGCGCATCAGCTTGAAGGGCTGGATCGGGCGTTCCAGCCGCTTGTTCAGTTCCGCCACCGCGCGCTCCATCCGGCGGCGGAAAAACCAGCGCACCGAGGGAAACAGGAAATGCAGCAGGAACGACGCCGAAGCGAAGGCCAGGATCAGAATCAGAAGCCAGAGCGGCACTTCGACAGGTGCGGTCATGCTGCCGGGTTTACAACAAGATGCTGCGGGGACAACGGCTTTCACATGCGCCCCGCGCCTCCGCCAACGCTTTGCGCGAGATCAAATCCCGGATCGGGACGGATTTGATAGGCTCGCGCCCGGATCGCCACAGAAAGGAGGCACGACACCATGGGACGCGAAACAACCCTTTTCAGCAGTGAGGAACGCAAGGACCGCGCCGGGGTCTGCGCCTTCCTGCGCGCGCTGGCCGATCGGCTGGAAGCCGGCGCGATCACGCTGCAGAAGGACGGCGAAGAGCTCTCGCTGGAGGTGCCGGAGCAACTCATCCTCGAGATCAAGGCCGAGGACGAGGAAAAATCCGGCGGTATCCAGCACAGTCTGGAGGTGGAACTCAAATGGGGCGCAGGTATCGGATCGGCCGGCGGGCTGAAGCTGGGCTGATCCACCGCCGAATCCGGCCGGGGCCGATCACATCGGAACCGGCCCATGACCGGCCCGCGACCCGGCCGGAGATGCCGCGCCGCAGCGATTTTGGGCTTGACATTTTATTTCTCCAAAATAGGAATTTTGTGAAAAAAAATTGCGCGCCCATTCGCGCGCACCCTTCGGAGGCCCAGATGACCCAACGTGACGCACCGTGGCTCTTCCGCACCTATGCCGGCCATTCCACGGCCGCGGCCTCGAATGCGCTTTACCGCTCCAATCTGGACAAGGGGCAGACCGGGCTTTCGGTGGCCTTCGATCTGCCCACGCAGACCGGCTATGACAGCGATCATGCGCTGGCCCGGGGCGAGGTGGGCAAGGTGGGCGTGCCGGTGGCCCATCTGGGCGACATGCGTGCGCTCTTCGACGCGATCCCGCTGGAGCGGATGAACACCTCCATGACGATCAACGCGACGGCGCCATGGCTCCTGGCGCTTTATGTGGCGGTGGCCGAGGAACAGGGCGCCGATATCGCCGCCCTGCAGGGCACGGTGCAGAACGATATCATCAAGGAATACCTCAGCCGCGGCACCCATATCTGCCCGCCGCGCCCCAGCCTGCGCCTGATCGGCGACGTGGCGGCATGGACGCGGGCCGAGATGCCGAAATGGAACCCGATGAACGTGTGTTCCTACCACCTGCAGGAGGCCGGTGCGACGCCAGAGCAGGAACTGGCCTTCGCGCTGGCCACCGCCTGCGCGGTGCTGGACGATCTGCGCCCCAGGGTCGCGCCGCAGGATTTTCCGGCCATGGTCGGACGCATCAGCTTTTTCGTGAATGCCGGCATCCGCTTTGTCACCGAAATGTGCAAGATGCGCGCCTTCGTCGATCTGTGGGACGAGATCTGCCGCGACCGCTATGGCGTGCAAGACCCGAGATTCCGCCGCTTTCGCTATGGCGTGCAGGTCAATTCGCTGGGCCTGACCGAACAGCAGCCCGAAAACAACGTCTACCGCATCCTGATCGAAATGCTGGCGGTGACGCTGTCGAAAAAGGCCCGCGCCCGGGCCGTGCAACTGCCGGCGTGGAACGAGGCGCTGGGTCTGCCGCGGCCGTGGGATCAGCAATGGTCGCTGCGGATGCAGCAGGTGCTGGCCTACGAGACCGACCTTCTGGAGCACGAGGATCTTTTCGACGACAACCCGGTGATCGACCGCAAGGTTGCCGCGCTGAAAGAGGGCGCGCGTGCCGAACTGGCGCTGATCGACGATATGGGCGGCGCGGTGGAGGCCATCGCCTATATGAAGGGCCGGCTGGTGGAGGCCAATGCCGCCCGCATCGCCGGGATCGAAAGCGGGCAGACCACCGTCGTCGGCGTCAACCGCTACACCACCACCGAACCCTCTCCCCTGACCACCGGCGCGGGCGCGATCATGCAAGCCGACCCGTTGGCCGAGGCCGACCAGATCGCCCGCCTGCAGGCATGGCGTGCCGGGCGCGACGAGGCCGCGGTGCGCGGGGCCCTCGACGCCCTGCGCCGGGCCGCGCGCGAGGGCAGCAACATCATGCCCCCCGGCATCGCCGCGGCGAAGGCGGGCGCCACCACGGGCGAATGGGGCGACGTGATGCGGCAGGTCTTCGGCCAGTATCGCGCGCCCACCGGCGTTTCGGCGGCCATGTCGAACCGCACCGAGGGGCTCGATGCGATCCGCGCGGCGGTCGATGCGGTTTCGGCCCGGCTGGGGCGGCGGATTTCCTTCGTCATGGGCAAGCCCGGGCTCGACGGCCATTCCAACGGCGCCGAACAGATCGCCGCCCGGGCCCGCGATTGCGGTATGGAAATCCATTATGAGGGCATCCGCATGACCCCGGCCGAGATCGTCGCCGCGGTGGAGGAGCGTCAGGCCCATGTCCTCGGCCTGTCGATCCTGTCGGGCAGCCACATGGCCCTGATGGAAGACCTGATGACGCGGCTGCGCGCGGCCGGTCTCCGTGATCTGCCGGTGATCGTCGGCGGCATCATCCCCGAAGAGGACGCCCGCGCGCTGCGCCAGCTCGGGGTCTCGGCGGTCTATACCCCCCGCGATTACGACCTCAACCGGATCATGACCGATATCGTCACCCTTGTCGATCCGCACAGCATCGCCGCCGAGTGACGGGCCGGCTTGCCGCGCCGGTTTCCCGCACGATTTGCGCAAAATCAGCCGCTTAGGGTCTTGCTAACCCCTCGGGGCAAGACTGTGACGCGGGTGAGTCGCAAAAGGGTGGGAAAGATGATGCACGCTCGATCAAGCGTGGCGCGCGCAGCGTTGCCGTGGCCACAAACTGATCACGAGGGCCGCGTGCCCCCGGGCGCAGGCCAGTGCGCAGGCCAGTGCGCAGGC
>SKUV01000284.1 GCA_007129775.1 Paracoccaceae bacterium
GAAGCCGCGCGGGATCGTCGGGCAATTCGCCGGGCCAGAAGGCCGCCTGCCGGTCGCCCTCCAGCCGGCCGCGCACCAGATCGAGGCTTGCGCCCTGATGGCTGCGGGTCTCTTCGGTGGTGGCGCGCAGGGCGGCGATGGCCAGCGCCTGTGTCCGGGCGCCCGCGAAATCGGCGCGGTCGCGCGCCTCGCGCAGCAGCGCCTCGGTGATCGCGGTCAGCCGGGGGTGCTGGCTGTGGTGCAGATGGTCGGCCTTGGTCGCGGCAAACAGGATCCGCTCCACCCGCCGCCCGCCGAGCAGGCTCGTCAGCCACGAATTCCGCCCGGGCCGGAAGGCGCCGAGGATATCGGCCAGTGTCTGGCGCTGATCGTCCAGCGCGGCCGGGCCGGCGTGGATCGCGCCCAGCACATCGGCCAGCACCACCTGCCGGTCGATCCGGGCGAAATGATCGCGGAAGAAGGGGCGCACAACCTCGCGCTTGTAGCCCTCGAACCGGGTCTCCATCGCGCGCCACAGGCTGCCGCGCCGCGCGCCGGGGCAGGGGGGCAGGGGCGCGAAGGTCAGCACCGGCGCCCCGGCCAGATCGCCCGGCAGCAGGAACCGCCCCGGGGTGCAGTCTGAAAATCCGGCCGCACGCGCCTGACGCAGCCAAACGGTGAAGGCGCGCGCAAGCTCCTGCGCCTGCGTCTCGTCCAGCCGCGCCGCCCCGTCGGCCGCCCGCGCCCGGGCCAGATACTCCGCCGCCGCGGGCCTGGCCGTCAGACGGGTCAGCACCGCCTCGGACCAGTCGGCATAGCTGCGCTCCAGAAGCGCGAGGTCCAGCAGCCATTCCCCCGGATAATCCACGATATCCAGATGCAGCACCCGCGCGCCGGTCAGCCCCGACAGAAGCCCCGCAGGCTGGATGCGGAACGACAGGCGCAGTTCCGACACGGCGCGGGTGCTGTCGGGCCAATGAGGGGCCGGGCCGGTCATCGCCGCCAGATGTGCCTCGTAGTCGAAGCGCGGCAGGGTCAGATCGGGCTGCGGCTGCAGCCATACCGCGCGGATCGTGCCCAGTTCCGCCGCGCGCAGTTGCGGCATCCGCCCCCGATTCAGCAGATTGGCCACCAGCGCGGTGATGAAGACGGTCTTGCCCGCGCGCGACAGCCCGGTGACGCCGAGCCGCAGCACCGGCTCGAAAAAGGCTTCGGACACGGTCGCGCCGAGGCTTTCCACCCCGCGCGTCACGCCATCTGCCAGCCGCCCGATCACCAAAGCGTTTGTTCCCGTCCGTTCCGGCCCTTAGGTAAGGGGTCGTGGGGCGCAAGTGTAGGGCAAATCGGCCCGTTGCCGCCCAGGCCCGCCGGGCTGCGGCGGGCGCGCGGGGGGAGGCGACGCTGCGACAGGATACGATCCCGGCCTGCATCTTCGACCGCTGGACGCCGAGCATCGGCGATCCGCATCTGATGGGCTGGCTGACGGTGGTGCTCTATGCAGTCACCGCGCTCGCCGCGATGGGCGTGCTGCGGGGGCCGGGGCTGGTTGCGGGGCGCGCGCGGCTCTTCTGGTGGCTGGTGCTGGCGGTGATGGCCTTTCTGGCGGTGAACAAGCAGCTTGATCTGCAAAGCGCGCTCACGGCCTTGGGCCGCTGCATCGCCCAGCGCGACGGCTGGTATGATGAGCGCCGCCCCGTCCAGATCGCCTTTCTGGTGGTGCTGGGGGTCTGTGCGCTGCTGGCGCTGGCGCTGGGGCGCCGGGCGCTGCGGGGCGATCTGCGCCGCAACGGGTTGGCGCTCCTGGGGCTGTGTTTCGTGGCGGGCTTCGTGATGATGCGGGCCGTGGGTTTTCACGGTTTCGACGCGATGATCGACTTGCGCCCGGGCGGGGTGCGGATGAACTGGATCCTCGAATGGACCGGGCCGCTTCTGATCCTCGCCAACGCGGCATGGCTGCGCAGGGCAGGGCGTTAGGGTTTCCGATGCCGTGTCAGCCGCGCGCCACATGCCCCAGCGCGGCGGAAACCTCCGCCGCCGCGGCGATGACCTCGTCGCGGATGCGGGCCGCCATGTTGGTCTTCGGCTCGAATTGCGCGGCCGGGCCGGTGACATTGAGTGCGGCCACACAGGCGCCGCGATGGTCGAAAACCGGCGCCGCGCAGGATCCGATGCCGGCCTCGTAATTCGCGAAACTCCACGCATGTCCCAGGCGACGATCCTCGGCCACCTGCGCCGCCAGCGCCTCCAGCGTGGTCGAGGTCTTTTCGGTGAAGGCCGGAAGATCGGCGCCGCCATAGCGCGCCTCCAGTTCCGCGGGCGGCAGATGGCCGAGCAGCACGCGGCCTACAGTGGTGGCATGGGCCGGGAGGCGGGAACCCTCGCGGATATTGCTGACCAGATGCGAATTCGGCGCCTCGCGCCACAGATAGATGATCTCGCGCCCGTCCAGAACGCCCAGATGCGAGGACAGCCGCAGATCGGCGGCCAGCCGCGCCATCACCGGCTGGGCCACCCGGATCACCGAGCGGGATTTCAGCGCATCGGCGGCCAGCGCGATCATCCCCGGGCCAAGCTGCCAACTGGCCCCGTCATCCTGGGATTCGATCATCCCTTCTGCTTCGAGCGTATGCAGAAGACGGATCAGCGTGGTCCGGTTCAGCCCCAGTTCACGCGCTGTGGCGCTGGCATTGCGGCATTGCCCACCCTGCGCGATATGGCGTAGCAGGCGAAAGGCGCGGTGCACCGGTGGCACGGAATAGGCGGGCGCCCCGTCGGGTTCGGCGGCGGCATCGGCAATATCTGTTTTCATATGAACAGTTTATGCATAATAGAACGTATTGTCCAGTGTCTTCGTGTATCCTGACCGGATCATGCGCGCCCGGGCAGGCGCGGGCGGCGCCCTCGGGGCGTGCGGGGCGGGCGGGTGGCGCGGCCCGAGGGCGCTTTGGCGCAGCGCAATAGGCATGGTGCGGCGGGCCCGATCTGGGGCGGGACCGGGCCGATCTGGGGCCGGGCCGATCTGGCGGTCTGGCGGTCTGGCGGTCTGGCGGTCTGGCGGTCTGGGCATCAGCCCGATTGCGCGATCCGCGCCTTGGTCTTTTCCTCGGAAATGCCCTGCGCGCCGGTTGTCGCCAGAACCGCCTCGCGCAGGTCCGGCAACCGGCGCAAGAGCCGCAGAAACCGCGCCTCGTCCAGTCGCAGCAGGGTGCAATGGGTGATCGCGCGCACCCGCCCGCGGCGGTTGCGCTGCCCGGCCAGGAGCGCGATCTCGCCGAAGAACTCGCCATTGCCCAACTGCTTGGTCTGCCCGCCGATGTCGCGCTCCACCGCGCCCGAGGCGATGAAGAAGACTGCGCTCGCCTGCTCGCCCCGGCGAAACAGCACCTCGCCCGGCTCGGCATAGATCGTCACCAGCGCCCGGGCGAGGCGGCGCTGCTGGCGCTCCGTCAGTGCGGCGAAAAGTGGAAAGCGCGCCACCATCTCGCGCTTTTGCAGCGACAGATCCAGTTTCGGCCGGCCATCCACCCCGGCCCTGCGACGGCGGATATCGCGCATCAGGCTGGAATAGAGGTCGGTCCCGATCAGCCCGTCGTCGAAGCTGGCCTCGATCTCGCGTTCCTCCAGCCGCAGCAGGGCCCGGCGCAGAAAGCCCCGCTCCAGCTGTTCGGCATAGCCGGGAAACTGCAGCCTGAGCCCGCTGATCTCGCGGTCGAGCTCTTCGGCACGGCGATGCAGCACCTCGTGCAGCAGGTCGGTCACCCGCCGGCCGTGAATGCGCAGGATCTTGGTATCCACGAATTCGTCCAGATCGCGCAGGATCATCCGGGTGATCAGCATGATTTCGAACCGCGTCGCGACAAGATTCGCCAGCGGCCGCGAGATGCCGAGCCGGCGGTGCAGCGCGTGGGCCAGCCGCTGCCATGCCCCCCGGGCGAGATTGGCGCGCGCCGTCGTCCGGTAGGCGCTGCGACCGCCGTTGCGGGTGCGTTCGATCAACCGCGCGGCATCCGACAGCATCCGCTCCACCAGCCATGTGGAGATCGTGCGCTCGCGAAACCCTTCGAGGATCAGTTCGCGTTCGCGCCCGGCAAGTGTCACGAGGCCCAGCGTCAGGCGGTCCCGCTCGAGGATCTCCTGCGCCCGTTCGGCTGCCTCCACCGCCGCATCCAGCCGCTCGGCAAAGGCCTTGGCCTCGGAGCGCACGATCTCGCGCGTCAGTTCATGGCGCTGCGCGGTCTCGGCCACCTCCTCGCGCACGGTCTGCAGGGCGACGGCGACCACCTGATTCTGCAGCGCCGCCTCGATCGGCGGCAGCCGGTCGATCTGCAACCAGCGGATGACCGGCCGCAGAGTCGTGCCCTGCACCAGCAGCGTGAAAAGCGTGAAGCCCGTGGCCAGCACCGCCACCAGCCGCTGCGCCTCCGTCGGGATCGCGGCGTTTTCCGTCACCGCCAGCGCCAGCGCCAGCGTCACTGCCCCGCGCAGCCCGCCCCAGAGGATGACCAGCTTGAACGCCGGGCTGATCGGCGGCGACAGCCGCGCCAGCCGCAACAGCGGCAAGACCCCGAAAAGCGTCACCGCCCGCGCCACAAGCGCCGCCACCACCACAACCGCCACCAGCCCCAGATCGGCCAGCGTCACATCAACCAGCAGGCGCGAGACCAAGAGCGCGGCCAGAATGAAGATGAGCGAGCTTGCCCAATGGGCCAGAAGTTCCCAGGTGTCGCGCAAAAAGCTCCAATGCGCCGGCGGCAGCCGCGACGGCCCGGTCAGGTTCAGCGTCATTCCCGCCGCCACCACCGCGACGACGCCCGACACGCCCAGCACCTGCTCCGCGGCGATATAGGTGATGTAGGGCAGGGCGATCGACAGCGACACCTGCGCCAGCCGAAACGCCCGCAGCCAGTCGATGAAGATCACCAGAACCCGCGCGATGCCATAGCCGGCCAGCGCCCCGAGCCCCAGTTGCGTGACGAACACCAGCCATTGCGCATCGTAATCGGGCTCCTGCCCGAAGGGGGTGACCAACGCAACGAACAGCCCGAAGAGCGCGATCGCCGCGGCATCATTGAGCAGGCTTTCGCCCTCGATCAGCCGCGTCAGCCGTTGTGGCGCGCCGATCTCGCGGAATATGCCGACCACCGCCGATGGATCCGTGGTGGCCACGATCGCTCCGATCAGCAGGCAGACATAGATCGATTGCGTGGTGAACGGCGCAAGCGCGAGGCCGATGGCGAAGGTCGCCACCACCACCGCCAGCACCGCCAGCACGAGGATCGGCACCCAGTCGTCCAGCATCCGCCGCAGGTTCAGCGTCAGCGCCACCTGAAACAGCAGCGTCGGCAGGAAGACATAGAGAAAGACCTCTGAATTGACCGGAAATTCCAGAAGCGAGCGTGCCAGCGGGTCGAACGCATCTGTCAGATCCGACCGCAGGAACACCCCGGCCGCGATGCCGATGACGATGCCGGTGATCGCCAGCAGCACGGTAAAGGGCAGCCGCAAGCGCTCGGCCAGCGGTTGCCCGACGCCGATCACGACGAAAAGCGCGGCCAGCACGCTGAGGAATACGACAAGATCCATCGCGAGACGCGAAGATCACAAGGATTTCAGGGCCATGAAGCTATTGTGGCACCGCACCGACATCCCGGCAATCCCCCATCGCACGAACCGACCGCCATAAAGGCACCTGCCCATCGTTTCAGCATCCCACCCCCGGTTTCGCGCTTGACGCCCAACGCGCCATCGCGTAACCGACCGCCCGTGTGGCGGAGTAGCTCAGTTGGTTAGAGCAGCGGAATCATAATCCGCGTGTCGGGGGTTCAAGTCCCTCCTCCGCTACCA
>SKUV01000123.1 GCA_007129775.1 Paracoccaceae bacterium
CCAGAGCCCCACCGCGATCGCCAGACCCGGCGAAAACCAGCGCAGCGGTGTTTTCCGGTTCGGGCCATACCGATAAACCAGACCAATTCCCAGAACCACGACCCCCAGCACCACGGCCCATTTGGTGATCGTCAGGGCGATCGCGGCAAATGGGCCAAGCGGGACAAAGGCGAAAAGGATCGGCGTGATCAGGATCGAGACAATCGCCACCAGCATCACACCGATCAGCACCAGCGTCAGCACCATGGCGATCAGCGCCTGCGAGATACCCCCGCGCGAGTCGCCGTCATGGATCGCGTCAAGCCCCTGCACCAGCGCCAGCACCCCGCGCCGCGCCGACCAGAGCGCGGCGAGGGTGGAGATCAGTGTGGTCCAGCCCAGCGTGCTGTCGTTGACCGATACCAGCCGCAGCACCTGATCGCGCAGCAGCCGAAACGCTTCTTCGGGCAGGAATTCGGAGAGCATGTCCAGTTGCGGCTCGATCACCGCCGGGTCGGCCATGAACCCCAGAAGCGCGATCAGCGCGGCGACGGCGGGAAACACCGCGAGAAAGGCAAAAAAAGCAACCCCGGCCGCGATCAGGCCGAGGTTGCTTTTGCCCACGGAGTCAAAGAGCTGCCGCAGGAAATGAAAAAGCCTGATCGCCGAAATTGGCAAGGCGCATCACTCTTTTCCGGCCGGGCCCGGAAACGGTCCGGTCACGATCCGAAACTCAGATTTTCAGATCGTCAAGGGTCTTGCCGGAGTCCACCGCCTCGATCAGCCAGCGCGGCTTGCGACCACGCCCCGACCATGTGAGTTGCGGATTGTCGGGATGGGCGTATTTCGCCACCGCCGGCTTGCGGCCTTTCTTGCCGCCGGCGCCCACGAGTTCGTTCAGCGAAAAGCCCTTTTCGCGGGCCAGTTCTTCCAGCGCTTTGCGGGCCTCGGCCTTTTGCCTTTCGTGAAACCCGGTGATCGCGCCCTCAACGTCCTTTTTCAGGGCCTTGAGGTCGTCCAGCGACATCTTGCTCAGATCGATTTTCGGCATTTTTTCCTCGACAGGTCAAATAACGTCGCCAAATTAGACGAATTGACCTGCAAAAGACAAGCCGCAAATCCATTCCGCCTTGCGCGGCTCAAGTCAGGGGCGTGACGCAATCGCAGATGCGCAGCCGCACCCGCGTGCCCAGATCGATCTGCGCGCCGGGGCCGGAAATGACGAGCATGCAGCGTTCGCCTTCCTGCACCCAGTAAAGCTGATCGTGGCCGCGGTATTCGCGCCCGACGATGGCGGCGGGGCCGGCAGGGTCCGGCTCCAGCATGATCTGTTCGGGGCGCACCGCAAGGCTGACCCGGCCGTTGGCCGCGCGCGACAGGGGCAGCCGGCCGAAGGCGGTTTCCACATCCATGCCCGAGGCCCGGCCCTCGACGATGTTCGAGCGGCCGATGAAACTGGCCACGAAGGCGCTGACCGGGTTGCGGTAGATTTCGTCGGGCGTGCCGATCTGGCAGACCTTGCCGGCCTCCATCACCACGATCCGGTCGGACAGCGCCAGCGCCTCTTCCTGATCGTGGGTGACGAGGATCGCTGCTGACCCGGTGGTCTTGAGCAGCTTGCGCACCTCCTGCCGGGTTTCCACCCGCATCGCCGCATCGAGGTTGGAAAACGGCTCGTCCAGCAGCACCAGCGGCGGCGCGGGCGCCAGCGTGCGCGCCAGCGCCACGCGCTGTTGCTGGCCGCCCGACAATTCATGCGGTTTGCGCCCCGCCAGATCGCCCAGCCCCACCAGCGCCAGCATGTCGCGCGCCCGGGTCTCGGCCTCGGCCGGGGGCATCCCGCGCAGGCCGAAGCGGACATTGGCCAGCACGTCGAGATGGGGAAAGAGCGCGTAATCCTGAAAGACAAAGCCGATCCCGCGCTGTTCCGGCGGCAGGCGGGTCACGTCGCGCCCGCGCAGGCGGATGTGGCCCGCATCCGGCGCCTCGAACCCACCGATCATGCGCAGCGTGGTGGTCTTGCCACAGCCCGAGGGGCCGAGCAGTGCCATCAACTCCCCTTCGCCCAGCGCGAAGGCGACATTCTCCACCGCCGCGCTGTCGGCGCGGGGAAACTGCTTGCGCAGCCCCTCGACCTCCAGCAGCACGTCGCGGGGCGTCTGCCGAAAGCCCAGCGGCGTGGCCTCGGCGGGCATCCGGAACCGGAACGCGGGGGGCAGTTGCGCCATCGTCATCCTCCTGCCTTGCGGTCATGGCGCAAAACGAAGCCGACGAAAAGGGCCGAAAACACCATGATCGCCGCGGCATAAGGCGCCGCATCCATCAGCATCCCCTCGGAGGTGCGCGAAAACATGGTGATCGCCAGCGGCCGGAACCCGGTGGGTGCCAGCAGAAAGGCGATGGGCAATTCCTTCATGGCGATGACGAAGACCAGCACCATCCCCGCCACCACCCCGGGCCGGATCGTGGGCAGGGTAACCCGGGCAAAGACCGACACCGGCCCGTGCCCCAGCGAGCGCGCCGATTCCTCCAGCGACGGGCGCACCTGATAAAGCGCCGAGCGGATGGGCCCCAGCGCCAGCGCCAGAAAGCTCAGCGCATAGACCAGCACCAGCAGCAGATGGGTCTGATAGAGAAACCGCGCCCCGTTGAGCGAGAAGAAGACGAAGGCGAGCGCGAAGGCCAGCGCCGGCACCGCATAGCCCACGAACGCCAGCCGGTTGATCAGCGTCGAGAGCGGCGAGGGGTAGCGCACCGCCAGCACCGCCACCGGCAGCGCCATCGCCGCGGCCAGTACCGCCGCCGGCACAGCCGCCGAGAGCGATTGCGAAAACGCCCGCAGCAGCGCCGGCAGGATCGCGGGCAGATCGTCCAGCCGCATCATCCAGAACGACAGCACCGCCAACGGCAGACCGATCGAGGCCAGCACCACCAGCCCGACAAAGGTCAAGCCCAGCGCCTGCCCCGCCGCCGGCAGGGCGACCCGGCGGCGCTGCGTGCCGGTGCCCGACCCGGTGCGCGCATAGGACGCGCCCTCGCGCAGGCGGCTTTCCCACCAGACCACGCTCAGCGCGATGGCGATCAGGATCAGCGCCAGCCACGCCGCATAGATCCGGTCGAAAGCGGCGGAATACTGGATGTAGATGGCATAGCTGAAGACCTCGTAGCGCATCAGCGCCACCGCCCCGAAATCGCCGATCACATAGAGCCCCACCACCAGCCAGCCCGCCATGAGCGCCGGCATCAGATGGGGCAGGGTGACGCGCACGAAGACCTCGCGCGGGGTGGCGCCAAGGGCACGCGCGGCCTCTTCCAGCGACTGGTCGAGCCCGGCAAAGGCCGCGCGCAGATTCAGGTAGATATAGGGAAAGGTGTAGAGCGACAGCGCCAGCGTCGCGCCGAACAGGCCCTCAAGCCGCGGGATCGTCACCCCGAAGACCTGATTCATGAAACCGAAATTGCCCGACAGCCCGATCAGCGCATAGGCCATCACATAACCGGGTGTGGCCAGCGGGATCACCGCCAGCACATTGACCAGCCGCCGCCAGCGCAGGTTCGTGCGGCTGACGAGCCACGCCAGCGGCAGTGCCATCGCCGTGGCCAGCGCCAGCGTGCAGACCACCAGCGCCAGCGTATTCAGCAGCATCTGCAGCGTGCGCGGCCGGGTCAGCATCGACCAGACGGTGGGCAGATCCGCCTGAAAGGCCCGCATCACCAGCCAGACCAGCGGCAGCAGCATCAGCCCGCCGATAAGCAGACCCAACACTGAAAACACGATCCGGACCGCCGGCATGCGGCGGCCCGGGTTGAACGTCCTAGTTTCGGTGGCAGCCATCAGAGCAGGCCGGCCTCGCGCACCATCGCCAGCGCGCCCTCCAGATCGCCCAGCGCGTTCAGATCGACCTCTGGCGCCATGCGGACCACGTCTTCCAGGCTGACATCGTCGACCCGGGTCGGGATCACCCGGCCGGTAACGGGAAATTCGGCAACCTCACCGCTGAAGAACTGCTGCGCGGCGTCCGAGAGCAGGAAGTTGATGAAGGCCACGGCCTCGTCGCTGTGGTCACTGCCAGATAGCACCCCCATGCCGGCCACCAGCAGCAGATTGCCGATATCGCCCTGGCTGGGGAACAGCATCTGGTTGACCGGGAAATCGGCCGCGCGGCGATGGAACCGGACCAGATAGTAATTGTTGGTCACGCCCAGATCGGCCTCGCCATCGCCAATCGCCTGGATCATGGCGGTGTTGTTGCGCACCATCACGGGCTGATTGGCGGCAAGACCCGCCAGCCATTCCCGGGCAACCTCGTCGCCATGGACCACGCGCAGTGCGGCGACATGGGCCAGGAACGAGCCATTGGTCGGCGCCAGCGCGATCCGGCCGCGGAAGCGCGGATCGGTCAGCTCGGCCATGGTGGCGGGCATCTCTTCGGCGCCGAGCCGCTCGGTCGAATAGGCCAGTACCCGGCCCCGGCCCGAGGTGGCGATCCAGCGGCCTTCGCTGTCACGATAGGCCGCCGGCACCCGGTCCAGCGTTTCCTGCGGCAGTGGCTGGAACAGCCCGACCACGGCGCCCAGCGCGGCGGCATCCTGCGCCCAGAACAGATCGGCCGGGCTGCGGTCGCCCTCTTCCTGCAGCAGGATGGCCAGCTCGGCGGTGCCGCCGTAACGCACATTGACATTGATCCCGGTCTCGGCGGTGAAGGCCGAGATGATCGGCGCGATCAGCGGCTCGCCGCGGCCGGAATAGAGCGTCAGATCGGCCAGCGCCGGCAAAGGCGTGGCGGCCAGAAGGGCGATCAGGGCGATGCGAAGTCTTCTCATGTCTGTCCTCATTATGGTGGCCATGCGGGGCCTGTCCATGGTTTCAGCCGGGACTGACTGTCGGTATCGCGCTGCGTCACGTCTGCGTGATCGCGCCTGCCTCAGGCCGGGGTTTCCCCTTCGGCCCAATCCCTTCGGCAGGACTCGCCTACTTAGTCCGACAAGTTTTGTCAACTACTGGGCGCCACCTGTTTCTGACCAATCGGTCAAGCTTCGGGATTGCACCGCAACGGGGCTGGCGCCATAGTCAGTGGACACATTTCTGGAACGTCCCATGAGTCACGCCCGCAATCCCGGCACGCCGCTGCAGCCCGACTGGTTCGCCGGGCAGCGGATCAACCGCCCCGCCACCGAGCGCCGTGCCGCGACCCTGACCGCGCGGCGCAGCCCCAAGAAGGCGCATCAGGCGGCCTTTCTGCTGAACGCCATCCGCTGCATGGATCTGACCACGCTGGCCGGGGACGATACCGAGGCGCGCGTGGCCCGGCTCTGCGCCAAGGCCCGCCGCCCGCTGGCCGATGAGATCGTGACCGGGCTGGGTCTTGAGGACATGCCGCGCGTGGGCGCGGTCTGCGTCTATCCGACAATGGTCGGCGCGGCGGTGCGGGCGCTGGGCAATGCGGGCATCCCGGTGGCCAGCGTCGCCACAGGCTTTCCGGCCGGGCTGATGCCGCTGGATCTGCGGCTGGCCGAAATCCGCTATGCCGTCGAAATGGGCGCGGCCGAGATCGACATCGTGATCACCCGCGCCCATGTCTTCGCCGCTGACTGGGCCGCACTTTACGACGAGATCGCCGCCATGCGCGAGGCCTGCGGTCCGGCGCATCTGAAGGCGATCCTGGCCACCGGGGATCTGGCCACGCTGGGCCATGTCTACGCCGCGTCCATGGTGGCGATGCAGGCCGGTGCCGATTTCATCAAGACCTCGACGGGCAAGGAGGGGGTGAACGCCACCCTGCCGGTCAGCCTGACGATGGTCCGCGCACTC
>SKUV01000056.1 GCA_007129775.1 Paracoccaceae bacterium
CGCGGCCGCCTGCCCCTGCCGGTGCAGGGCGTGGTGCTGCGCCGGCCCGACGAGGCCGATGCCGCCGGGGTGCGCCGCCCGGGGCTGTTGCTGGCCACCCGGCCGGGGGCGCTGGTGACCGCGCCCCATGCGGCGACGATCCGCTATCGCGGGCCGCTTCTGGACTACGGAAATGTGATGGTTCTCGATCCGGGTGCGGGCTACCTTCTGGTGCTCGCCGGGCTTGACATCGTGTATGGTGTCGTGGGCGAAGTGGTGGCGACCGGCGCGCCGCTCGGCCTGATGGGCGGGCGCGATGCGCGGGCGCAGGAGTTTCTGGCCGCCGCCGGGTCTGACGGGGCGGGCAGTGCGCATTCGCAGACGCTCTATGTCGAGCTGCGGCAGGGCGAGAATCCGGTGGACCCGACCGAGTGGTTCACGCTGACAAGGGAATAGGACGACGCCATGAGGAAATACATGCTGGCCGCCATGGGCGGCATTCTGGCGGGCGGACTGGTCACGACCCAGATTGCCGAGCCGCTGATCGCCCAGGAGGCCGCCAACAACCGCTCGGTCTACCAGCAGCTTGACCTGTTCGGCGACATCTTCGAGAGGGTCCGTGCGAGCTATGTGGACGAGGTCGATCCGGCTGATCTGATTGAGGCTGCGATCAACGGGATGCTGACATCGCTCGATCCCCATTCCGGTTACCTGCCGCCCAAGGATTTTTCCGACATGCGGGTGCAGACCCGGGGCGAGTTCGGCGGGCTGGGTATCGAGGTCACGCAGGAAGACGGCTTCGTCAAGGTGGTCTCGCCGATGGATGGCACCCCGGCCGATGCCGCCGGGATCGAGGCGGGCGACATGATCACCCATGTGGATGGCGAATCCGTTCTGGGCCTGACGCTTGACGAAGCGGTGGAGCGGATGCGCGGGCCGGTGGGTTCGGAGATCGTGATCACCGTGGTGCGCGAAGGCCGGTCTGAGCCCTTCGACGTGTCGATCATCCGAGACACCATCCGCCTGACCGCGGTGCGCACCCGCAAGGAAGGCGACAGCGTCGTGCTGCGGGTGACCACCTTCAACGACCAGACCTTCCCGAACCTGCGCGATGGTCTTCAGAAGGCGGTGGAAGAGGCCGGCGGGCTCGACGGGATCAACGGTGTGGTTCTGGACCTGCGCAACAACCCGGGCGGCCTGCTGACGCAGGCGATCCGCGTGGCCGATGCCTTTCTCGATCAGGGCGAGATCGTCTCGACCCGCGGGCGGCTGGAAGGCACGGGAGAGCGGTTCAACGCCAGCCGCGGCGACCTGATCGAGGGCAAGCCGATCGTTGTGCTGATCAACGGCGGGTCGGCCTCGGCCTCGGAAATCGTGGCCGGCGCGTTGCAGGACCACCGCCGGGGCATCGTCGTGGGCACCCGCAGCTTTGGCAAGGGTTCCGTGCAGACGGTGATGCCGCTGCGCGGGGATGCCGCGATGCGGATCACCACCTCGCGCTATTACACGCCGTCGGGGCGGTCGATTCAGGCGCTGGGCGTGTCGCCCGATATCGTCGTGACCCAGCCCCCGCGCCGGGCCGCGAGCGAGGATAACGGTGCCAGCACCGGTCAGGCACCCTCGGAGGCGAATCTGCGCGGCAGCCTCGACAACGATTCTATGAGCGAGGACGAGCGTCGACAGTTCGACGAGGAACGCCGGCTGGTCGAGGAAACCGCCCGCCTGCGCGAAGAGGATTACCAGCTTGCCTATGCACTGGATATCCTGCGCGGGCTGTCGGCCCTGAACGGTCAGCGCTGAGGGCGACATCCGGGCCGGGGCGCCATCCCCGGCCCGCATTGGGGTGCGATGCGCAGATATGTCAGAGTTGATACTGCCGGAAAGCCTGCCCTATCGGCCCTGCGCCGGGGTTGTGCTGATCAATCCGCAGGGCCTGATCTTTGCCGGCCAACGCACCGACAGCGACAGCCCCGCATGGCAGATGCCACAGGGCGGGATCGACCCGGGCGAGCCCCCGCGCGAGGCCGCCTTGCGCGAATTGTCCGAAGAAACCGGAATTTCGCCGCGCGCGGTGGAGGTGTTGGCCGAAACCCCCGACTGGCTGACCTATGATCTGCCGCCCGAACTGCTGGGCCGGGTCTGGAAAGGGCGCTATCGCGGGCAGCGCCAGATGTGGTATCTGATGCGCCATCTCGGCCGTGACGAGGAGATCACACTGGATGTGCCGCATCCCGAATTCCGCACATGGGGCTGGTGGCCGGCGGATCGCCTGCTGGCCGAGATCGTGCCCTTCAAGCGCGAGGTCTATGGCCGTGTGTTCGACACCTTCCGCCCCTATCTGGCCTGATCCCGCGCCCGGTGCGCGCTGCGGCGGTGCCGCCTGATGCCCGTGGTCCTGCTGATGCTGCTGGGGGCCACGGCCGGTTATCTGGCCGCGCGGTTGATGGGGGTGCGGGCCGATCTGCCGACGCTGCTGTTTCTGGGTGTGTTCGGCGCGCTGGTGGGAGGCTTCGGCATGCGGCTTCTGTCGACCTCGCCGGCATGGTTCAGCACGCTGCTGGTGGCGACGCTGGGCGCGGTGTTCCTCGTCTGGCTCTGGCGGGTGATTTTCGAACGCCGCTGAGCCGCCGGCCCTTGACGGCAGGCTTCTTAACCACGCGTTAACCCTGCGCGCGCAAGCCTGCCATATGCGCCGTTTTCTGCCACTTGCCCTGTTGCCCGCGCTTCTTGCCGCCTGCGCCTCGCCGTCGCCGGCCTTTTTCGGCGCGGAAGAACAGCGTGTCACGGTGGAGGGCACGCGCTTTGCCGTCTTTCGGCGGGGGGATGTGGCGCAGGCGATCCGGCTCGATCCGGCCGGGCGGGCGGCCCTGCCGCTGATGCGGGCGCGGCTCTTCCGGGCGGTGGAGCTTGGCACCGGCTGCACGCCGGTTCCCGGTACCGACGACCCGGCGCAGGGCGTGCGCAACGATCCCGGCGTGCTGACGGTGCGGATCGATTGCGGCTGACCGGGCGGCCGGCTCAGAGGGAGCCGCGAATGGCCTCGGGATGGGCGGCGACGAACCGGCGCAGCGTCTCGAACAGGGTGCGCGCATGTTTCGGGTCATCGCGGTGCAACGCGTCGCGGATGTCGTCGCAGATCATCGCCTGCACCCGCTGCGGACCCTTGTGAATATGCATCATGTAGTCGCCCAGCGCCGCCGCGGCCAACTCCGGAATGTGCTCGTGCTCGGCGATGGCGTCGATTTCGGCGCGCGTCAGATCGCTCAGCCCGGCGATATCGTCCATGGTGATCATCGGATGGCTCCTCCTCGCTCCGACCATGGGGCATCATGCCACGGGACGGGGCGGCCGCACTTGCGCCAGATCAAGACGACGACCGGGGGGCAGGCCAGAAATCGCTTGCCCCCGCCCCGCCGGCGGGCAACATCGGGCCATGGACTGGCGCGAGGAAGGCACGCTTCTGGCCGTGCGCAGGCATGGCGAATCGGCCGCGATCATCGAGGTTTTCACCGAAACCCATGGCCGCCACGCCGGGGTGGTGCGCGGCGGCGCGGGGCGGCGGCTGACGCCGGTGCTGCAGCCCGGGGCGCAACTCGACCTGCACTGGCGCGCCCGGTTGGAGGAACATCTGGGCGCCTTCACGGTAGAGCCGGTGCGCGCCCGCGCGCCCGCGATCCTTGGCGACCGGATGGCGCTGCTGGCGCTGAGTTCGGTCTGCGCGACGCTCGCCTTCGCCCTGCCGGAGCGTCAGGCCCATGCGCGGCTTTACCGGGCCACGCAGCAGGTGCTGGACGCGGTGAGCGGGGTGCCGGACTGGGGCGCGGCCTATCTGCATTGGGAATTGGTGCTGCTGGATGAGATGGGCTTCGGGCTCGACCTGTCGCGCTGCGCGGTCACGGGGGCGCAGGAGGGGCTGGCCTATGTCTCGCCCCGGACGGGCCGGGCCGTCAGTGCGGCGGGAGCGGGCGACTGGGCGGCGCGGCTACTGCCCTTGCCGGAATGCCTGCGGGGCGAGGGCCTGCCGGAGGGGCGAGACCTGCAGGCCGCATTGGATGTGACCGGCCATTTTCTGGAGCATCACCTTGCCCCGTCCGTGGGTGAACGGCCCCTTCCCGCTGCCCGCGCGCGGCTTCTGGATGCGTTGGGACGGGGCGCGCGGGGGCCGGGAAAGGACTCGGTTCCTGATTGAATAACAGACAATTAGGGTGGATACTGGTGGAGGGAGTCGCGTGATTTCCTGAGGAGGAGGAGGAGAACATGAGAAAACCCGAATCAGCACCAGCGGCCTTTGGCGTCCGGGTGCTCGTGCCTGCGGCGGTGGCGCTCGGACTGGCGCTGCCGGCGGTGGCACAGGATGCCGAACGCGGGGCGGAACTTGCCGAGACCTGGTGCAACGCCTGTCACTACACCGGCGTAAATGACCCGCGGATGTTCGACGCAGGGCCGCACTTTTCCGAACTCGCTGGAAGGGAAACCCTTTACCTTCTGGATTCGATCGTCCGGCCGCATGACTTCATGCCGGAATTTCCGCGGCTCGGATATTCCGACCTGCGCGATCTGGTGGCTTTCATCCAGACCGTCGAGGCGAGGTAACCGGCCCCGAACGACGATGCGCCGCCTCTTGTCGGAGGCGGCGCATCGAACCCTTGGGGATAGTCCCGCGCGCGGTGGCCCGACAGGGCGCTAGCGTTTGGGCAGCACCACCGTATCGATAAAGAACAGGTCGGTCAGAAAAGCGCGCATCGCGATCAGGCCGTTGGTGTTGTCCACCATTTCCGACGAGACCGAGGGCTGCGATTGTAGCAGTCCGATGACCGACCGCGCCACGGCGAGATTTTCGCGAAAGCGCGTGGTGAAGGCCCCGCCCTCGGCGATGCCCAGGACCCCGTCACCCAATGCGGCGTCGCACTCGGCCAGCGCCTGCTCCATCCGGCGCAGATGCACGCGAATGCGGCTTTCGCCGGCACCTTCCGCCTGTTCGGTCTTTCGGCCCTGCGCGGCATAGGCCAGCATGAATTCATAGCATTCCTCGATCGCATCGAAGGCGGCGCGCATGGCTGCGGCCTGTTCGAGGGTCTTGGTCATTGCTTCTCTCCGCGTGCTGTGGCCGGGCCGCGGCCTGTGATCATCGCCTTGAGGTATTTGTGATGCTCGGGGACGATGGCGAAATAGACATGCAGGATGATCAGAAAGATCAGCGCCATGGAGGCCGCGCCATGGGCCACATAGATGAAGCCCCATGTCTGATCCGAAAACACGCTTGGATCGCGCCGCCAGAAGGTGGTGTCGATGCGCCAGAGCATCGCGATGCCCGTTCCGGTCACCACCAGAACGCTGATCGATGCAACCAGGTGAAAGCCCTTCTGGAACACATCGTATTTCGCCGGCCGCAGCCCCGCGGCATCGCGGCCCACCGCGGTGCGGCCCAGTTCGCGCAGATCGTCGCCACCCGGCGCCATGTCGCGCAGCCCGTGCACGAAGCTGACCCGGAAGATGTGAAACAGAAGCGCCGCGATCAGAACGATTCCGGTGACCCAGTGGATCGGAACCCAGTCGAACCGATAGCCGAGCATCGGCAGAAACGCCGTGCCCCCGAGCACGAAGATCGACGCGGCCATGACCCAGTGAAAAAGTCGCTCCGGCCAACGATGCCGGAGCGCCAGAGACTTGCCCTTTTCAGACATGTATTCCCCGCAATTGCCTGTTGTATCTTGGATGCCAGGCGGCCGCAGCTAGTGCGACCGCCTCCGCACCAGTTTCAGCAGAATGTGCAGCACGATCACCGCCGCCGCCGCCGCAGCCGGGACCCAGATAAGATCCCAGTTGAGGCCGACGAGCATCTGGCGACCGAACACATCGCTTGTGTAGCGCAGCCACTCCATGGATCAGGCAAGCGACCGGATCGCGCGCATGGCGAGGTTTTCCATGAGCGGGATCTTGAAGTGGTTGTAGTTCAGAGGCTGCGCCCCGCGCGCTGCGACGCGCTTGACCAGTTCCTCCAGTTCCTCGTCCACGGTCTCGCCCTGAACGAGGCTTTCCACATCGCGCAGCCGGCGCGGGGTGCATTGCACCGCGCCGCAGACGATCGAGATATCGGCGATCGTGTTGCCGTCCATCTGCGCTGCCATGGCGATGCTGCCCAGCGCGAAATCCCACGACTGCCGCTCGGCGACCTTTTCGTAGTATTGCCGCGACCCGGCCCATTTTCCCGGCACCTTGATGCCGAGGAGGATGTCGCCGCGCTCCAGCATCGTCATCCGCGTGATGTCGATGGCCGGCCCGATGAAGAAATCGGCCGCCGGCACCTCCAGCGTGCGGTTGCCGCGCTGGACCTCGAACACCGCCTCCAGCGCCTGCAGCGCCGGTGCCGTGTCCGACGGCGTGATGGCGACACAGCGGCTGACCTCGAAGAGCGCGTGCTCTCGGTTCATCGCGGTGGGGGTGTTGGCATAGCAGGTGTTGCCATGCGCCCGGTAGCAGGGAAAGCCGTCGCGGTAGTACGAACAGCGGGTATCCTGCGCAACGTTGCCGCCGATTGTGGCAATGTTGCGGATCTGCGGCGAAGCCACGACCAGAGCCGATTTCGCCAGCATGGGGAACTTTTCGTTCACCATCGCATCTTCGGCGATTTCGGTCAGCGTGGTCATCGCCCCGATCCACAGGCCGCCATCATCGGCCTCGCGGATACCGTGCAGTTCCTCGATCCCGCTGATGTCCACCACGGCGGGCGGTTGCATCACCCGCGTCTTGAACCAGTCGAGACTGTCCTTGCCGCCGGCGATGATCCAGGCATCGCGGTTGTCGCGCAGGATAGCCTGCGCATCCGAGATCGAGCTTGGCTGATAAAGCTCGAATTGGTGCATCACGTCCATTGGTATATCCTCCCGGCTCGGCTCAGACGGTGTTCGTCGCGAGCGGATTGTAGGATTGCGGCAGACCTTCCGCCGCGTTGAGGATCATGTCGGTCACGATCGGTGTGCGGTTGAACAAGTGACCGCCCAGAGCATCCGAGATCGCACAGATCACGGCGGCCGAGGCCGCGCCCTGAATGGGCTCGCCGATCCCCTTCATCCCCTGCGGGTTCTGGAAATCGACCTCGTCCACCGCGCCCCAGTCCTGAAACGCCGGCACGTCGAGATACCCCGAGGGCTTGGCGCGGTAAAGGCCGCGCGCATTGGGCCGCCCGTAGGCCGGGTCATAGACGTGACGCTCGAACATCGCGAGGCTGAAGCCCATGATCGCGCCCGACCGCATCTGCGCGGCAAGGCCCTGCGGATGCACCACCGTGCCGCAATCGGCATAGCCGATATAGTCGATGATCTCGATCCGGCCGGTTTCCACATCCACCTCGACCTCGGCGAAACCGGCACAGAGCGCGGGCACCGTGCCGCGGCGTTCCATTTCGTCCTTGGCGACGCCCATCAGGCCGGTGCCGGCAATCGCGCTGGCGGCCTGAACGGTCATCGGGTTGAGGTTTTCGGGCACCTCGCTGCCGTCGAAGCGTCCGCCAAGCTCCAGCGCCTTGGCCGCGGCCTCGCCGAAGCTGATGGATTGCGACGAATCGGCCTTGGCCACGACCCGCTCGTTCTGCAGTTCGTAGTCATCGGGCTCGCCGCCCATCATCATGGCGCCGATCTCCAGCAGCTTGGCCTTGGCGTCCATCGCCGCGACATAGTTCGTGCGCGACATGGTGAAGGACGTGTTGGAGCCGAACTGCCCGAGGTTCCACGGCAGGTTGCGCGCCGTGCCGCCGTATTCCAGCACCACGTGATCCCAGTCATAGCCCAGCACCTCGGCCGCTGTGCGGCTGGTGGAGGCATAGGAATAGGTGCCGAGGTTCCCGACGCCGGTGTGGATATGCAGGATGCCATCCGGCGTGATCCGCAACAGGCCGTCGAACCCGTTCGAGCCGGCGGAGTGGTAGGCCGATGCGACGCCGAAGCCCTTCACCTTGGAGCCGTTGCGCTGCCCGCTTTGCTGCGAGCGTTCGGCCCAGTTGAACATCTCGGCGCCACGCTCGAAGGCCTCGAGCAGGTAGGCGGATGTCACAGGGCCCTGATCGCCGCCGATCGTGGCGTCATGACCGCCGCCGCCGGGCGCATTGATGGTGCGGATCGCCAGACGGTCGATCCCCAGTTCCCGCGCGGCCTTGTCGAGCAGCGGTTCGATCATGTTCGCGGCCTGGTTTTCGCCCGGGCCGCGCTGGGCGCCCTTGGGCACCGTGTTGGTCAGCACGGGCAGCGCGCGGAAGTGCATCGCCTCGGGCTGAAAGCAGATGCTGATCGCGGACCCGAGGTTGTTGTAATCGGGGAAGCCCGCGGTCGTTCCCTGGTCCTGCACGGCGAAGACATCTGCGGCCAGAAGGCGCCCATCCTCGCGGAAGCCGAGCTTCATCCAGCCCTGAAAACCGCCGCGAGCGTAGCCGTTGTCGTATTCCTCGGCCCGCGACGCACGGTAGAGGCACGGCCGGCCGCCCAGTTTGCGCGACATCAGCGCCGGCAGGGCCATCAGCGGATAGGCGCCGGCCTTGCCGCCGAAACCGCCACCGCAATACTCCGCATTGAACACCAGATCGGACGGCGGGATCCCGATGAGGTTGGCAAGCCCCGGCTGGGCGAACGCCGTGGACTGGGTGGACCCCCAGACATGGCATTTGCCGTTTTCCCACCATGCCGCGGCAGAGCGGGGCTCCATCGCGTGGTGCGAGCAGGAGGCATGGACCATCGATTCCTCGATGATGACGGCCGAGTTGGCGAAGCCTTGTTCCAGATCGCCGAAGGCCCATTCGATGACGGCCTCGCCGCGGGGCATCTCGCCTTCATCGGCCAGCGCGAAGGTGCGGCCCGACCACTTGATTTCCTGCAGGTCGATCCCGCGGCCGGCGATGTTGCCGTCGCCGAGCGCGTTCACCCCGTCGGGCTTGAGGCTTTCGATCGGGTCCACCACGAAGGGCAGAAGTTCCATGTCCAGCCGCACCTTGGCGATCGCATCGGCCGCCGCCTGTTCGGTTTCGGCCGCGATGGCCACGATCGGTTCGCCGTAGAACCGCGGGTTGCCGCTCAGGATGGCCTGACCCGCCGGGCCTGGCTGCTTGATGTCATCGGGCACCAGCGCCGCGAGGAAGCCCGGCACCTTTTCGGCCTCGGACAGATCGATGCTGCGCACCCGGCCGTGGGGCATGGGCGAGCCGAGAATGCGGATGAAGGCCATGCCGTCGGCGCGGAAATCCTCTGCGAATTTCGCGGCGCCGGTGACCTTGGCCTCGATGTCGGGGGGCGTGAAGTTCTTGCCGATCAGTTTGTAAGCCATGGCTTCAGACCCTTTCTGCGGCTTTCATGACGCCGCGCAAATAGTGGTCATAGGCCCCGCAGCGGCACAGGTTGCCGGACATTGCGAGGCGGGCTTCGTCAACGGTGGGCTTGGGGTTCTTCTGCAGCAGCGCGACCGCCGAGACCACCTGACCCGGAGTGCAGAACCCGCATTGCGGGGCCAGTTCCTCGATGAAGGCCTGCTGCACCGGATGCAGCGTGCCATCGGGTGCGGCGATGCCCTCGACCGTGGTGATTTCCTTGTCGCGGACGCGATGGGTCAGGGTCGAGCAGGAATAGATCGTCGTGCCCTCGGCCATCACCGTGCAGGCGCCGCATTCGGTGTGGTTGCAGCCGATCTTGGTGCCGGTCAGGCCCAGCCGATACCGGATCGTGTGGGCCAGCGTCTCGTTCGGGGCCACATCGACGGTATGGGTGCGGCCGTTCACTGTCAGCCGGATCATCCGCTCCACCGCGCGTTCGTCGGCGCGTGCCTTGGTGGCGGTGGAAAACAGGAATGCCGAGCCCGCGATCACGGTGCCTGAGCAGACCACGCCGCGCAGAAACGCCCGCCGCGACATATTGACGGGTTTCCACAACGGAATGTCGTGACCTTCCGGCCCGATCTCCTTGATCGCGGGCTCTGAAGTATATTGGGTTGTTGGATCGTATGGTGCGATGCCATCCATCAGCTTGCCTCCTCGCTAGCGCGGCGGCAGGACTCGTCCGTATACAACGGATCCCCCAATCTGCCGCCGATGGTATACAAAAGACTACCAAACCCGCCGGCATGTGCAATATGTTCCGGCAAACATATCGCTTTCGGTGCGCTTTGCGGAACGTTCTGCGGCCGCGAAATGCAAAGCGAAAACAATATGAAAGGTGAAAAGATGCTCAGAACTCTTCTTGTCGCGGCGCCGGTCGCATTGATTGCCCTGCCTGTATGGGCGGATCGTCATTGCGGCCCGGTCCTCGAGTCCTATTACCAGGCGCGGCAGGCGGTGCTGGACACCGAAACATCCTGCGCTGCAGCAATCGAAACCGCGACACCCCGGCTGGAGGCCGCGCTCACCAATGCGCGGATCTGCGGCTGCACCCCGCTGATCGAGGGGCTGGAGGCCGCGCTTGATTCGCTGTTGTCGGACCCCGCGCCCGAGGCCTGCGACGACCGCCGCGAAGCCATTCTCGACGAAGACCTGGATGCGCTGATCAAGGGCCTCGTGGAGGATTGCCACTGACCGGATTGCGACGCTACGCCGCCGTGCGGGCGAACACATCGGCGCGAAAGTGGCTTGAGCTTGCGCGCCGCAGGCCGCATGGAGGGGCAAATCTGCCGGCAGGGATGCAGCAAACCGGGGGAATGCCATGAAATCGGGTGTGATCGCCGCTATCGCGGGCCTCTCCGCGCTCGCCCTCGGGGCGGGTGGCGGATATGTCTACTGGCAATCTGGGCAGGATCGTTTCGCCGCCTGCCGGGCCACGAATGTGTCCGGCGGGGTCGGCATGATCGGTGGCCCGTTCGAACTGGTGGACCAGCACGGCCGGACGGTGACAGATGCCGAGGTGATCACGCGCCCGTCGATCCTCTATTTCGGCTACACTTTCTGCCCGGACGTCTGCCCGATCGACGTGGATCGCAACGTGATCGCCGTGGAAATGCTGCAGGAGCGCGGGCTGGAGGTGCAGCCGGTCTTCATCAGCGTCGATCCGGAGCGTGACACGCCCGAGGTGCTGGAGAGATTCGCCGCCAACATGCATCCCGACATGATCGGGCTGACCGGCAGCGATGAACAGGTGCGCGCGGCCTCCCGTGCCTACCGCACCTTTTTTCAGCGCCATGACGATGACCCGGACGATCCCTACTACCTGGTGGACCATTCGACCCAGAGTTATCTGGTAATGCCGGGCGAAGGCACGGTGGAGGTCTACAGCCGCACGCTGGCCCCCGGCGAACTCGCGAACTCGATGGCCTGTTTCATCGAGAACGCCTGAGCGGGCCGCATCAGCCCGGCAGATCGGCCTCGGCCTCGATCTCGACCAGATAATCACCGATCAGCCCGCCCGCGGTGAGCAGGGTGTTGGCGGGCGGCGCCGCGCCGAACACGCGGCCATGGGCGCGGGCCACCGCTTCGGTGTCGGCGCCATCCACCAGCCAGACCCGGGTGCGGGTGATATCCTCCGGCCCCGCGCCAAGGGCGCGCAGCGCCGCCACGATCTTGTCGAGCACATAGACCGCCTGCGCCCCGGCATCGCCCGGGGCCACCACCCGGTCATGCCCGTGGGTGGCCGTGGTGCCCGAGACATGGATGCGCCGGCCGCTGCGCAGCGCCCGGCAATAGCCCGCCACCGGCTCCCATTGCGAGCCGGAAAAGACCCGCGCGCGGTCGGGGCGCGCGGGGTCCGCCACCACTTCGTAGGCCGAGGGGATCGCATCCAGATGGTGGCTCAGATCGCCCGACGCGGTGAGGAAGGGCGGGCGGCGGTATTCATCGCCGCAATCGCCGGGGATGGGGGCGGCCTGCGCGCAGGCCGCATCCAGCAGCGCGCGGTCTTCGGCGTCCATCTCGTAGGAGAAAAGCCGCAGGTTGTCGCCCCGATGCGCGCGCTCGCCCAGCCGCACGCCCACGATCGCCCCGGCGACGGCCGGGTGATCCAGCACCCAGCGGGTGGCCACATTGGCGATCGACACACCATGCTTGCGCCCCACCGCGCTGGCGGCGCGCAGGATGCCCTGCAGCACGTCCCAGCCGCCGGCGGTATCGATGAAGCGCAGGTATTTCATCCCGCTCCAGTCCGCGACCTCGGCCGGGCGCGGCTTGTCGAGCCAGCGATCGGTCAGGAACCCCCCGCAAAGCGTGCCATAGGCCAGAAGATGCGCCCCGCGCGCCGCGCAGACCCGGTGCAGCGGCCCCGCCGCGCGCCGGTCGATCAGCGAAAACGACACCTGGTTGGAGACCAGCGGGATGCCGTCGGCCATCGCCAGATCCAGATGCGCCGCGTCGAAATTCGTCACCCCAAGCGCGCGGATCAGCCCTTCCTGCCGCAGCGCCTTCATCTCGTGCAGCGCGTCGAGCCAGGCGGGGTGATCGAAGCTCCACCAGTGAAACTGCAGCAGGTCCACGCAATCGACGCCCAGCCGGTCCAGCCGCTCCTGCACGCCGCGGCGCACGATCTCGGGCGTCATCGGCCCCGGCGGCGGGCACCATTTGGTAAAGGAGAGCGGCCGGGTCGCGGCCCGCCGCATCGCCGCCCCGGCGATCAGTTCGGCCGAGCCGTAGTGATCGGCCATGTCGAACGTGTCGAAACCCTCGGCGGCATAGGCCAGCAGCGCCTCGGCGGCCTTGTCCGTCTCCAGCTGTGTGCCGTCCTTTTCCATGTCGGCCACCTGCCACAGGCCGGTGAGGATGCGCGAGATTTCAAGCTCCGGCGTCAGGGCGAAACGGGGCGGGCGGGTGGTCATTGCGGGCTCCTTCCGGGGGTCAGATGCGGCCTTCGGCCACGGCATGGCAGGCGACGCTGCCGCCGCCGGGCAGGGGCACGGGGGCGGGGCGTTCGGCGCGGCAGCGGGCATCGGCATGGGGGCAGCGGGGGTGAAAGGCACAGCCCGGCGGCGGGTTGACGGGGCTGGGCACCTCGCCCGCCAGCGGGGCGGAGGCGCGGCCCAGTGTCTCGAGGCTGGGCACGGTCTGCACCAGCAGTTTCGTGTAGGGGTGGCGGGGCGCGTCGAACAGATGCCGCTTGGGCTGCTTCTCGACGATGCGGCCCAGATACATAACGCCCACATCGTCGGCCATGTGATCGACCACGGCCAGGTTGTGGGAAATGAACAGATAGGTCAGCCCGTATTCGCCCTGCAGCCGCCGCATCAGGTTCAGCAACGCCGCCTGCACCGAGACACCCAGCGCCGAGGTCGGCTCGTCGCAGATCAGGAACGCCGGGCGGCTGGCGAGCGCCCGGGCAATGGCGATGCGCTGGCGCTGTCCGCCGGAAAACTCGTGCGGGTATTTCGCGGCATCGTCGGGGGCGAGTCCCACATCGGTCAGCAGGGCGGCGACCTGCTCGCGCATCTGCGCGCGGGTGCGGGCGATACCGAAGGCCAGCAGCGGATCGCCGACCGAGGTTTCCACCCGCCAGCGCGGGTTGAGGCTGGCGTAGGGGTCCTGAAACACCATCTGGATGCTGCGCCGGATCGCCCGGTCGGGGCGGCGGGCAAGGTCCATCGGCTTGCCCTGAAACCGCATCTCGCCCGCGCTGGGGGCCATCAGCCCGGCCACGCAGCGCGCCAGGGTGGACTTGCCGCAACCCGATTCGCCCACCAGCCCCAGCGTGCGCTCGGGCGCGATGGTGAAATCCACCCCGTCCACCGCACGTAACAGCCGGCGCGGGCTGCGGTGCAGCAGGCGCGTGACGAGGGGCGGCGAAACGTCGAAGACGCGGCTCAGCCCCGCGACGGACACCAGAGGTTCGGCGGCGCTCATGCATCCGGCCTTTCGATCTGGGCCGCGTCGGTCTGCCGCGCTTCGGCGTGAAAGCAGGCGACCTGCACGGCGCCCAGCAGGCGCGGGACTGGCCGCTCGGCCCGGCAGCGGGCATCGGCCAGCGGGCAGCGCGGGTTGAAGGCGCAGCCCTCGGGCAGCGCGTCGAGCCGGGGCATGGCACCGGGGATCTGGGGCAGAACCTCCAGCCCCGCGCCGATGCGCGGGATCGCCCCCACCAGCCCGCGCGTGTAGGGGTGGCGCGGATGCAGCAGCACCTCGGCCACCGGGCCGATTTCGGCCACCCGCCCGGCGTAGAGGACGGCGACGCGGTCCGCCGCCTCGGCGATCACGCCCATGTCGTGGGTGATCAGCAAAACCCCCACGCCCCGGGACCGTGCCAGCCCCACCAGAAGCGCGATGATCTGGGCCTGAATGGACACGTCGAGCGCGGTGGTGGGCTCATCCGCGATGATCAGGCGCGGCTCTCCGGCGAGCGCCAGCGCGATCACCACGCGCTGGCGCATCCCGCCCGAGAATTCGTGCGGATAGGCATCCAGCCGGGCCTCCGGGTCCGAGATGCCGACCTCGCGCAAGAGCGCCACGGCGCGGGCATGGGCTGCCGTCCGGCCCATCGGGCTGTGTTCGCGGATGGTCTGGATCAGTTGCTGACCCACGGTGAAGACGGGGTTGAGCGCGGTCAGCGGGTCCTGAAACACCATCGCGATCTCTGAACCGCGCAGGCGCCGCATCCGGGCCTCGGGCAGAATGTCGATGCGGGTGCCGTCGAAGCGGATCTCGCCCGCCACCTGCCGCAGGGGCGATGTCAGCAACCCCAGCACCGCCGCGCCGGTCACGGATTTGCCGGCGCCGGATTCGCCCACGACGCCCAGAATTTCGCCCGGGTTGACCGACAATGTCACATCGTCCAGCACCGCCAGCGGCGGGCTGCCCGGCAGTTCCACCCGCAGGGCACGGATATCCAGCAGCGCGGTCACGCCGGGCGCTCCGCATCGCGCGGCAGCAGCGCCCAGCCCCCGAGGATGCCCAGCACGAAAAGCGCCAGCGCCAGCGCATAGCCCGCCACGCTGCCCGCGGCCACGAAGCCGTAGGCCGTCAGCGCAAGCGCCCCGATGATGGTGTTGACGAGCATCGCCACCCCGACTGCCGTACCCGCGATTTCCGGGAACGGCGCCAGCATAATCGTATGGCCCGTGGGCACAACCAGCCCCATGCTGGCAACCATCGCGAAAAGCACCGCGTAAAGCAGCCAGAGCCCGGGCGAGGTCAGCCCCACGGCGGCCAGAAGCAGCGCGCCGCCGATCACCGGCACCAGCGCAAGGCCCAGTGCCCGGCGCGCGCCCATTCGCGCCACCATCTGCCCCGAGACCAGCGCCGCCACCGCAAAGGCCACCAGAATCGCACCCAGAAGCCCGGTAAAGGCCAGTTCCGGCAGGCCGTAGATGCCGATGAACACGAAGGGGCTGCCCGCCATCAGGATCATGAAGGCCGAATTGCAGCTTGATCCGATCACCACGCAGGCGCGGAAGGTGCGCGAGCGGGCAAGGCTGCGCAGCGCATGACGCGGCCGGTCCTCGGCCCTGACGGGCACGCCGCGGGGCAGGATCGCCAGACCGGCGACGATGGAGGCCAACCCCAGCACAGCGGCAAGCCAGAAGGTCGCGCGCCAGTCGGTGAATTCCAGCGCCACCGCCCCGATCAGCGGGCTGGCCGCCGGCGCCAGCGATACCACCGCCGTCAGCGCCGCCATGGCCTGCGGGGCGCGGTCAGGCGGCACCAGTGTCCGGATGGAGGAGCGCGCGGTGATGATCCCCGCGACCGAGCCCGCCCCCTGGGCCAGCCGCGCGGCGTTCAGCGTCGCCAGATCAGGGGCGAGCGCGGCGGCCATGCTGGCCAGCACGAAAACAAGGCTCGCCATCCAGAACACCCGGCGGTGGCCGAAACCGTCGGCGATCTGGCCATAGACGGCAAAGCCGAGGCAGGTGCCCAGCATATAGGCGGCGAGCGTGGTCTGGGCCCCGGCCTCGCCGGTGCCGAATTCCACCGCCATGCCGGGCAGGGCGGGCAGATACAGAAACGAGCCCGCCTGCCCGACCGTGCCCAGCAGGCACAGCACGACGACCAGATGGCGCCCCGGCGCGCTGCCCGGGGCGTGCTCAGCCGCCATGCCGGCTGCCGGCGGCCTTGCGCGCCTCCAGCCGGTTGCGCCAGACCTCGCCGGCCTTGACGATCAGCGGGATATGCTCGCCCTGCCCGTCCAGAAGGGCGATATTTTCCAGCGGGTTGCCGTCCACCAGGATCAGATCGGCGATTGCGCCCGGCGCGATTGTGCCGAGCCGGCCCTCCATCTGCACGATTTCGGCGTTGATGCGGGTGGCGGAGCGCAGCACGTCCACGGGTTTCTGCACCCGCGCGCGGATCACGAATTCCATGGACTGGGCGTATTCCATCTCGCCCATCAGGTCGGTGCCGAAGCCCATCTTGGTGCCCGCGGCCTCGCAATGTTCCAGCATCCGGATGCCGGCCTCGTTCACGAAGCGCAGTTTTTCCATGACGTAGGGCGTCAGGCCCAGCGCCTCGCCATGCTGTTCGGTCACCTCGTAGCAGACGAGGGTGGGCACCACATAGGCATCGTGGTCGCGCACGAAGCGGGCGGTGGCCTCGTCGATCAGGTTGCAATGCTCCACCGTGCGCACGCCGAAGGCGACGGCGCGGCGCACCGCCTCGGAGCCGTAGGTATGGGCGCAGACGTATTTTCCGCGTGCGCTGGCCTCGCTGCAGGCCATGCGAATCTCTTCTTCGGAAAACTGCCAATCCTCGATCGCGTCATGGGGCGAGCCGACGCCGCCCGAGGCCATCAGCTTGATGTGATCGGCGCCGCGGCGCAGTTCCTCGCGCACGGCGATGCGCATCTCTTCGGGGCCATCGACGATGCGCGAGCCCCATTCCTGACCGTTGCCGGTGCGATCCCGGTCGCGGCGCGCGTCGGTCTTGCGGCGGTGATCGCCATGCCCGCCGGAGATGGTGAAGCCCGGGCCGCCGACAAAGGCGCGCGGGCCGGGGATGTCGCCATCGGCCAGCGCCTGCCGCAGCCCGTGGTCTGCGCCGGCCACGTCGCGGATGGTGGTGAAGCCGCGCTCCAGCATGTTGCGGATGCGGGGCAGGGATTTTGCCGTCATCAGCGTCATGGTGTAATCGGCGCATTTCGCCATCGCCAGATGCACCGCCATCAGGTGCACATGGGCATCGATCAGCCCGGGCATCAGCACCCGCCCGCCGGCGTCGATTTCTATCGCCCCGGGGAGGTGCGCGGCGCCGTCGGTCACCTCGCGAATCTCGCCGTTTTCGACCACGACGCTGCCTTCGGTCAGATCGGGGTTGTCACCGTCGAAGATGAGGGCGTTGCGTATAACGAGCATGGGCATTCTGTGCACTCCGGCCGGGTCGCGGTTGAACATTGATCAATTCCGGCATGGGTGCAATAGTCGAGCGACGGCACCGGTTGCAGAGTGCCCGCACCACACGGGGAGTCCGAGGAAAATGCTGAAACGACACCTTTTCGCCGCCGCCGCTGCGGTGGCGCTTCTGGCCGGCGGCGCCGATGCCCAGAACCTGCGCTATTCCGGGGCCGCGCCCGCGCTGACGATGGACCCGCACGCGACGAACGATTTCGTCACCACCGCGGTCTTCCGGCAGGTCTATGACAGCCTGACCGCCGTCGCGCTGGATATGGAAATCGTGCCGGGGCTGGCGGCCGAGTGGGAATACCTGGGCGGCACCACATGGCGTTTCACCCTGCGCGAGGGTGTCGAGTTTCACGACGGCTCCATCATGACCGCGGACGATGTGGCCTTTTCGATCATGCGCCAGCGCGACAGCCGCTTTTACACGGCGCTTTTCGGCGGCATCGAGGATGCGGTTGCGGTGGATGATCTGACCGTCGATGTGATCACGGCCGAGCCCGACCCGATCCTGCCGCGCAAGATGTCGCGGCTGTTCGTGATGAACCGTGCATGGGCCGAGGCGAACGACAGCACCGAGATCCCCGATCTGGGCGCCGAGGGGGCCGAGGCGTTTTCGATCCGCAACGCCAACGGCACCGGGCCGATGCGCCTGATTTCGCACGATCCGGCGGTGGAGACGCGGTTCGAGGCACATGCAGGCTATTGGGGCGAGCGTCCGGGCAACCTGCAGACCGCGAGCTATCTGCCCATCGGCGCGGCGCCCACGCGGGTTGCGGCGCTGCTGTCGGGCGATATCGACCTGATCACCGACCTGCCGCTGCAGGATATCGACCGGCTGTCGAACACGCCGGGTTTCGAGGTGGACATGGTCCCGCAACTGAGCCTTGTGCAGCTGGAGCTTGACGGCACCCGCGACGAGGCGCTGGAGACCTTCGACAAGGCCGGCAACCCGCTGGGGGCGAACCCGTTCAAGGATGTGCGCGTGCGGCTTGCCATGGCCCATGCCATCGACGCCGAACAGATCGTGGATCGCGTCATGCGCGGTCATGCGCGGGTGGCGGGCATCGCCACTGTGCCGGGCTTCGGCGGCTATCAGGAGGATCTGGACGAGCGCTGGCCCACCGATCTGGATCTGGCGCGCAGCCTGATGGAGGAAGCCGGCTATCCCGACGGCTTCGTGACCACGATGAACTGCCCGCTGGAACGCTATGTCAACGCCGAGGAGATCTGCCGCGCTTCCGCCTCGATGCTGGCGCGGATCGGGATCGACGTGCGCGTCAACGGCATGGTCTGGCCCGATTTCGCGCGGATGCTGGTCAATGGCCCGGATTCGTCGTTCCACCTGATCGCGATGGGCGCCAACACATGGGACGCGCAGGACACCTTCACCGGCTACATGATGACCCGTGACCCGGAGGCGAATCAGGGCTTCTTCAACTGGGCGCTCTATTCCAACGAGATCGTGGACGAGGTGTCGAGCACCCTGCCAGTGACCTTTGACGAAG
>SKUV01000271.1 GCA_007129775.1 Paracoccaceae bacterium
AAGGTGACGCCCATGACCCATGCAGACACCTTGCGACACTTCCTGAAGGACGAGACCGGCGCCGTGACCGTGGACTGGGTTGTCCTGACGGCCGCGATCGTCGCGCTGGCCGCAGCGGCGGCCTATGTCGCCATGCCCGGCGCGTCGGAGCTGGCCGGCAACATCAGCGAAACCACGGGCTCGCTCCAGGTGGGTTTCGACCGGATCACCGGCGGCGGCGAAACGCCCGACACCCCGCCGAACTGACCCCCCCGGGCGGCCCCCGGCCCCGTCATGCCCGGCAGCCCCAACCCGGCCCGCCGCCTTCGGGCGGCGTTTCGGTCACAGTCTTGCGAGACGAGGCACGCGCTGCCGAAAACCCCGACACAGCCGCGCTTTATTCACGCTTTTGCCCGAATTCGAGGGCTAGCTGGGCGCAGGATATCCGGCCTGCACTCGCCCGATGGGGGCTTCGGGCCGGGATGCGGAAAGGACTGAAACCATGCGTATCATCTTTGGACTCGTGCTCGTCCTCGGGATCGGCCTTGCCGGTTTCGCGGTCTACATGGCACAGAACTACATCGGCCAGACACAAGCCGCGCTTGCCGCCGAACGCGCCGCGCGCGTGCCCCCGGTGGAGACCGTGGAGGTCTTCGTCGCCAACAAGCGGGTCCGCTACGGCCAGCGGCTGACGCCGGGCGATGTCAAGACGGTCGAATGGCCCAAGACGGCGGTGCCCGCCGGCACCTTCACCAGCCGCGAGGCGCTGTTTCCCGAAAACGCCGCCGGCCCGCGCACCGTCTTGCGCGCGATGGAGCCGAACGAGCCGATCATGGCGATCAAGGTCACGGCGCCGGGGCAGAACGCGGGCGTCACCTCGCAACTGCAGCGCGGGATGCGGGCCTTTACCATTCAGGTCAACGTCACGACCGGGGTTGCGGGCTTTCTGCGGCCGACCGACCGAGTGGACATCTTCTGGACCGGGCGGACCAGCGCCGGCGAGATCACGCGGCTGATCGAGACCGGCGTGCGCGTCATCGCCATCGACCAGAGCGCCGATCAGGACCGCGAGACCCGCGCCCAGATCGCCCGCAACATCACCGTCGAGGCGACGCCGGAGCAGGCGGCCTCGCTGGCGCAGGCTCAGGCCACGGGCCGGCTGTCGCTGTCGCTGGTGGGCGTGGAGGACGACAGTATCTCCGAAGCCGTCCAGATCGACCAACGCCGCCTTCTGGGCATCGAGCTGCAGGAACGCGCCCCGGTGGAGCGCCCGCAGGTCTGCACCATCCGCACCCGGCGCGGCAACGATGTGGTGGAGATCCCGATCCCCTGCACCAACTGACCGGCATGGGGCGCGCACCCGGCGCACCGGACCGAAGCTGCGGCGCGCGGCACCTCATCTGGGGTCGCGCGCCCTTCCAGCCGCAAGAACTGGGCGGTGTTGCACATCCTCCACATAAAGATCGCCGCTCAACATATTGATTCTTGCAAAAAAACAACTTCTCACGCATCCTGCATCCCAACGGGCGATCAAGATCCGGCAGCATATCGGCAGTATTCGTGATCACAGAGGCAGGATCACATGGTTTTTGACAGATTCTTGCGGGCGAGCCTGTTCGGCGTTGCCCTGCCCCTCGCGGCGGCGCTGCCGCTGACAATGGCGCTGGTCGTGCCCGGCACGGCCTCGGCCGAGGTCTTGCGCGTGCTCAACGGCTCGGCGGCCTCGTCACTGAACGTGCCGATGAACCGGGCCGTGGTGGTCGAAAGCGACCAGCCCTTCGCCGAACTCTCGATCGCCAACCCCGGCATCGCCGACATCTCTACCCTGTCGGACCGCTCCATCTACGTGCTCGGCAAGACCCCGGGCCGCACCACGCTGACGATCCTGTCGCCCGAAGGCCGGCTGATCGCCAATGTGGAGGTGCAGGTCACGCCCGATATCGCCGAATTCCGCGAGCGGCTGCGCCAGATCCTGCCGGGCGAGCAGATCGAGGTGCGCACCGCCAACGATGGCATCGTGCTGTCGGGGCTGGTGTCGAGCATCGAAAAGCTGGAGCGCGCGCTCAGCCTCGCCAACCGCTATGCGCCCGACCGGGTGTCGAATCTGTTGTCGGTGGGCGGCACGCAGCAGGTGATGGTCAAGGTGCGCTTCGCCGAGATGCGCCGGTCGGTGGCGAAAAGCCTCGGCACGCAGTTCAACCTGAACGCGACGCCCAGCGGCAACTTTGCCGGCGGCGCCAATGCCAGCAACCCGCTGGTGTCCTCCGCGGGGTCCATGAACATCAATTTCTTCGGCTCCAGCCAGCTTGGCCTGTCGGTCATGCTGGAGGCGCTCGAATCGCAGGGCATGGTGCGCACGCTGGCCGAGCCGAACCTGACCGCGTTGTCGGGGCAGGAGGCGAAGTTCCTGGCGGGCGGCGAATATCCGATCCCGGTGACGTCGAGCGACGGCGTGGGCATCGAATACAAGCCCTTCGGGGTGGAGTTGAACTTCACGCCCTATGTGCTGGATGGCGGCGTCATCAATCTGGCGATCAATGCGGCGGTCTCGGGCATCGATTCCTCGGTCGCGGTTGGCCTGCCCGGCGGCGTTTCGGTCAATGCCTTCCGCCGGCGGGAGACCTCGACCACCGTCGAGATGCGCGACGGCGAGAGCTTTGCCATCGCCGGCCTGTTGCAGGACGATTTCCGCGATTCCATCGGCCAGGTGCCGTGGCTGGGCGATATTCCGGTGCTGGGCGCGCTGTTCCGCAGCGCCGATTACCAGCGCGAACAGACCGAGCTTGTGATCATCGTCACGCCACATCTGGTCAGCCCCACCCGGGGCGAGGCGCTGGCGCTGCCCACGGACCGTGTGCGCCCGCCGTCCGAGCGTGAATTGTTCCTTTTCGGCCAGACGGCTGGTGGGGCGAACGCACCCACGGGTGCTGCGGGCGAGGTGGCGCGGCAGGATTTCTCCGGCCCCTTCGGCTATGTGATGGATTGATCGGGAGGCGGGCGGATGAAACGGCATCTTCTGATCGCGGCGGCAGGTCTGGCGCTGGCCGCCTGTAACCCGGCGACGTTCGACCAGCCGGCGGGCGAGCGGCTCGCGACCACGGGCTTCGGCAATTCGACGATGAACAACGTGCTGATCCAGTCGGGGCAGAAGACCTATGTCAGCGCGCTGGCGGAACGCTTCGCGAAGGAAGTGCCCTCCACCATCACTTTCGCCTTCGACAGCGCGGTGCTTGATACGGCCGCGCGGGCGACGCTCGACCGGCAGGCGCACTGGATCCAGCAATTCCCCGAAGTGCGGTTCAGCGTCTTCGGCCATACCGATCTCGTGGGCAGCGAAAGCTACAACTACCAACTCGGCCTGCGCCGTGCGAATGCGGCGGTGAACTATCTCGTCAGCCGCGGGGTCAGCCGCTCGCGGCTCGATGCGCGGGTCTCCTACGGCCAGACCCGGCCGCTGATCGTCACGCAGGAGCCCGAGCGACGCAACCGGCGCACGGTAACCGAGGTTTCGGGATTCATGCAGCGTCATCCGACGGTTCTGAACGGACGCTATGCGCGCATCATCCAGCGCGAATACGTCGAGAGCGCGACACGCCCCCTGCCCCAGATCAGCCGCAGCGGCGCGACCTCGATCAATTAGGCCCCGCAGCGGCGGAGAATTCCGGCCGGTCGCCCCTCCGCGGATGGCCGGCCGGATCATTTCCGGGCCATGGGCGCGACAGCGCGCGACGGCGCGCACAATCTGCCGCAAAACCATCCGAAAAGAACGAACATTTACGTTTTTTTGGCCCCATTGTCGCCAAAGTTGTCACCGATTTTCCGGGGATAGACATGCCATGCGGGCAAACTTCGCGCGCGTGTTCCGGTCAGTTCCGCGGGAAGCATCAGGCAGCCCCTCTGCGGCCGACACGCGAAGGCAGGAAGGATTTGAGGCAATGACGGACGTGGCAGCAATCCAGGCAGAGGCGGGGCCGATAACGGCCTGCACCGTTTCGCGCGATGTGCAGAATTTCGACCTGCTGATCGAGGATATGGAGGCAGAGCTTGGCGAAAGCTGGGGGGACCTGAATTTTGCCGACGCTCTGGTCTTCCTGCGCCAACCTGATGCGAGCGGACTCGAATTCATCGCTGTGGCGGTGGATGACGAGGACGACGCCCACCTGCCGCTGATCCGCGACCTGATCCAGACCGCGAAATCCATGGAGATCAAGGTCATCCTGATCGCCGAGGAACTGAGCCCGATGGTGCTGCACCAGCTGCTGCGCCTCGGCGCGGACGATTTCGTCCCCTATCCGCTGCCCGAAGGCGCGCTGCACGAGGCGATCGAGCGGCTGCGCAAACCCGAACCGGCCCCGCCGCCGATGCCGGCGCAGGTTGTCCCGCCACAGATGCAGGCACCGCCCGGCGGGCGCGACGGCGTGGTGCTTCCCGTTCACGGGCTCGCCGGCGGCGTGGGCGCCACGACATTCGCGGTCAACCTCGCCTGGGAACTGGCGAGCGTCGAGAAAAAGAACAACCCCAGCGTCTGCCTGATCGATTTCGATCTGCAGTATGGCTCGGTCTCGACCTTCCTGGACCTGCCCCGCCGCGAGACGATCTATGAATTGCTGTCGGACACGTCGATGCTCGACCGCGATGCCTTCATGCAGGCGCTGCTGCCGTTCAACGACAAGCTGCAGGTCTTCACCGCGCCCTTCGACATGCTGCCGCTCGATCTGATCACGAGCGAGGACATCACCCGCATCATCGACATGGCGCGTGCCAATTTCGATTATGTCGTGATCGATATGCCTTCGACTGTGGTGCAATGGACCGAGACGGTTCTGACCGCCGCGCAGGTCTATTTCGCGCTCTTGGAGCTTGACATGCGCTCGGCCCAGAACGCGCTGCGGTTGCTGCGCGCCTTCAAGGCCGAGGAACTGCCGGTGGAAAAGCTGCGCTTTGCGCTCAACCGCTCGCCGGGCTTCACCGATCTGGCCGGCAAGGCGCGCGCCAAGCGGCTGGCCGAAAGCCTCGATATCTCGATCGAGCTGTGGCTGTCGGACGGGCAGAAGGCGGTCACGCAGGCCAATGACCACGGCCTGCCGCTGGCCGAATCCGCCGCCAAGAACGCCCTGCGCAAGGACATCATGAAACTTGCGAAATCGCTCCACGAAGTCGGCAAAGCCGCCGAAGCCGCTGCAAGCTGAAGGTGACGACCATGTTCTCGCGCTTCAAGAAACCCGACGCCTCCGCCCCGCCGACGACGCAGCCGGTGGCCGTGGCCAGCGCCGCGCCCGCCGCTGCCGCCGCCCCGGCCAAGGCAGAGGTGTCGAAATTCGCCAAGGCCCGCCGCAACGTCGCGCCGCCGCCGCGCAGCCCGGCCGAGACCGTGGCCGCCGACCGCGAACTCAAGCGCAAGCAGAAGCTGAGCGAACTGAAGGTCGAGCTGCACAAGCGGCTGCTGGAGAACCTGAACCTCGCCGCGCTCGAACACGCCAGCGAGGCCGACCTGCGCTCCGAGATTTCGGCCATCACCTCCGAAGCACTGTCGGAGATGAGCTTTGTTCTGAACAAGGACGAGCGGCTGACGCTGAATCAGGAACTGTATTTCGAGGTCATGGGCCTTGGCCCGCTGGAGCCGCTGCTGAAGGACGAAACCATCAACGACATCCTCGTGAACGGCCCCAAGCGCATCTTCGTGGAACGCGCCGGCAAGCTGGAACTGACCGACGTCACCTTCAAGGACGAACGCCACCTCTTGCGGATCATC
>SKUV01000025.1 GCA_007129775.1 Paracoccaceae bacterium
CGCGCGGGGCTGGGCGGTGGCCCTGCCCTCCTACACGCTGGCACCCGAGGCGCGCATCGCGGCGATCACCGCCGAGGTGGCGGCGGCGCTGGCGGCGGCGGCGGCGCAGGTGCCCGAAGGGCCGCTGGTACTGGCGGGCCATTCGGCGGGCGGGCATCTGGTGGCGCGGATGGCCTGCCCCGGCGTTGCGTCGGCGGTGGCCGGGCGGCTGGCGCGCGTCGTCCCGATCTCGCCGCTGGCCGATCTGGCGCCGCTTCTGCAGACCTCCATGAACGCGCAACTGCGCCTTGATGCGGCCGAGGCGCGGGCCGAAAGCCCGCTGAGCCACGCGCCCCTTGCCGGGGTCGGGTTGCATGTCTGGGTGGGCGCGCGCGAGCGGCCGGCGTTTCTGGCGCAGGCGCGCAGGCTCGCCCGGGTCTGGGGCACGGCGCTGACCATCGCACCGGGGCGGCATCATTTCGATGTGATCGACGACCTCGCGGCGCCCGACAGCCTGCTGACAAGGGCGCTTCTGGACGGGTACTGACATGCCCGGCAGCCGTCCGGCTGCCAGCGACAGCTTTTCGCTTTTCGCCCCGGCGCGATCCGTGCATGGCTGACGCGGCAACACCGGGAAGGCGTTCAGAGGGCAGGCGAGAATGGCACAGGCGGAATGGTGGCAGGGCGGGGTGATCTATCAGATCTATCCCCGCTCCTTCATGGATTTGAACGGCGACGGCATCGGCGATCTGGCGGGCATCGCCGCGCGGCTCGATCATCTGGTGGCGCTGGGGGTGGATGCGATCTGGATCTCTCCGATCTTCCCCTCGCCCATGGCCGATTTCGGCTATGACATCAGCGATTATTGCGCGATCGACCCGATGTTCGGGACGATTGCGGATTTCGATGCCCTGCTGGCTGCGGCGCACGGGCGCGGCCTGCGGGTGCTGCTGGATCTGGTGCCGGGCCATACCTCGGATAAACATCCATGGTTTCGGGACAGCCGCAGCGGGCGCGATGCGGCGCGGCGCGACTGGTATGTCTGGCGCGACCCGGCGCCGGACGGCGGACCGCCCAACAACTGGCTCAGCGAATTCGGCGGCCCGGCCTGGACCTTCGACGCCCCGAGCGGGCAGTATTACCTGAACATCTTTCTGCCCGAACAGCCGGCGCTGAACTGGCGCAACCCCGAGGTGGCAGAGGCCATCGCCGGTGTCATGCGGTTCTGGTTCGACCGGGGGGTGGACGGGTTCCGCGTCGATGCCTTCGAAAACCTCGTGATGGACGCGGCCTTTCGCAACAACCCCCCGAACCCCGAATGGACGCCCCCGCTCGGCCCGGCGCGCAGCCTGCTGGGTCAGCACACCAAGCATCAGCCCGAACTGGTCGCCATCGCGCAGGCGATGCGCCGGGTGGCGGCGGAATATGCGCCCGAACGGCTGCTGATCGGCGAAGCCTACGGCGAGCCCGAAGAGGTCGTGCGCTATTACGGCCCGGCCCTCGACGGATTCCAGCAGCCCTTCAACTTTCAGCTTATCGGGCTCGACTGGACGCCCGCGGCCGTGGCCGAGGTGATCAACGAATACGAGGCCGCGCTGCCGCCGGGGGCATGGCCCAACTGGGTGCTGGGCAACCACGACCGGGGGCGCATCGCCTCGCGCGTGGGTCCGGCGCAGGCGCGGGTGGCGATGGTGCTGCTGCTGACCCTGCGCGGCACGCCGACGATTTATCAGGGTGATGAGCTGGGAATGGAAAACGTGCCAATCCCTCCCGACCGGGTGCGGGACCCGTGGGAAATCAACGTGCCTGGCCACGGGCTCGGGCGCGACCCGGTGCGCACGCCGCTGGCGTGGGAGGAGGGGCCGGGCGCGGGCTTTACCACCGGCACGCCATGGCTGCCGATCGACACGAGGCCCGAGGTTTGCGTGGCCCGGCAGGCGGGCGATCCGGCGTCGATGGTGGCCTTCACGCGCCGGCTTCTGGCGTTGCGGCGGGCCGAGTCTGCGCTGGCATTGGGCGCGGTGGAGGTGCTGCATGCTGGCGGCGGGGTGCTGGCCTACGTCCGGCAGGCGCCCGATGGCGGGCCGCGGCTGGCCATCACGCTCAACTTCACCGGGCGGGAACAGCCGCTGCCCGAGGGGCTCGTCGGAGAGTTGGTGCTTTCCTCGCGCAACGCCAATCCCGACGCGGGCGCGCCCCTCGCCCCCGACGAGGCCCGTATCCTGCGGCTGCGGGGGTAGGCCGAGCAAAGGGCAACGGATGACTGCGGGCAGCCGCCGATAAAGCCCGTGATGGGCGCATTATACCGGCCCCGTCCGGGCGACCTCGCACGACGCACCAGCACCGCCAAAGCGGCTGGCCGGGACGCTCTCGCGGCTGTTCACCCGCCGGACTGGGATGGTCCCTTGCCAGGGAAAGGGCAACACGAGGGCAGAGGATGGCCGCGGTCAGCCGCTCCCAACGCCCGGAGTGGGCGCTTTATCCCGGCCCCGTCCGGACGACCTCGCACGATGCACCAAGCCTCGCCATAGCGGCTGGCCGGTAGGGCGGCCATCCGCTGCCCGGGCCGCTTGCGCGGCGTTCACCGGGCGGGCAGAGAGCGGGCCGATCTGACGCGTAGCGCCACGCAAGGGCAAAGGATGGCCACGGGCAGCCGCCCGCAACGGCCATGTTGGGCGGCTTGTCCCAGCCACTTCCGGAAGACCGCGTACGATGCACCCAGCCCCGCCAAAGCGGCTGGCCGGTGGGGCGGCCGTCCGCTGCCCGGGAGGCTCTCGCGGCGTTCACCGGGCCGTGAATGAAAGGCGGTCGTTCAAACGGCCAGGAAATCGGTGCTTTCCCGTTGGCAAGCCACACATGATGCCCCCCATGCGCCCCTCGTCCGCCCCGATCAACGCCCGGCGTCTGGCCCCTGCCGGCCGGCCCCGCTATAGGGGCGCAAACCTGCAACCGGAGCGCGCCATGACCGTGACCATCGCCACCTGGAACATCAACTCCGTCCGTCTGCGCGCCGGGCTGGTGTCGCGGCTGCTGCGCGAGGAGGCGCCCGATATCCTCTGCCTTCAGGAATGCAAGAGCCCGCTGGAAAAGATCCCCTTCGATATCTTCGCGGCCCTCGGCTATGGCCATTGGGTCGCCCGCGGGCAGAAGGGCTATAACGGCGTGGCGATCCTGTCGCGGCTGCCGCTGGAGGATGCAGGCCATGTGGACTGGTGCGGCCGGGGCGATGCCCGGCACGTGGCCGCGCGGCTGGAAAACGGCGTGACGATCCACAACTTCTATATCCCCGCCGGCGGCGATGTGCCCGACCGCGAAGTCAACGACAAGTTCGGCCACAAGCTCGATTTCCTGACCGAGTTGCGCGACTGGTCGCGGGCCGAGGCGCCGGCGCGCGCGATTCTCGTGGGCGACCTCAACATCGCCCCGCGCGAGGATGACGTCTGGAATCACCGCCAGCTACTGAAGGTGGTCAGCCACACGCCGATCGAGATCGAGCATCTGGCCGCGGCGCAGGAGGCCGGCGGCTGGGTCGATGTGACCCGCGCCGACATCCCCGAAGGCCAGCTTTATTCGTGGTGGTCCTATCGCAGCCCGAACTGGGACGCCGCCGACAAGGGCCGGCGGCTCGACCATATCTGGGCTACACCGGATATCGCCGGGGCCGCCCATGGCAGCCGCATCCTGCGCGCCGCCCGGGGCTGGGATCAGCCCTCGGACCACGCGCCGGTGTTCGCGCGTTTCGACTTCTGAGCCTCCGGTCCGGGGCCGAGCCGGGGCCGCACGGCCCTTTGCCCTTGGCCTCGGGGCGCACAATGCGCATATAGGGGGCGGACAAGAACAGACGGATACAGCAACAAGAGGCCGACATGCTAGAACTGGGCAGCGCCCGAACCCCGGACGGGGCCGGTGACCAGACCGCGCTGGTGATCGACGGCAGCGAACGCGATTTCATGCAGCAGGTCGTGGAGGCCAGCCGCGAAGTGCCGGTGATCGTGGATTTCTGGGCCGAATGGTGCGGGCCGTGCAAGACCCTCGGCCCGGCGCTGGAGGCTGCGGTCAAGGCCGCGCGCGGCAAGGTGCGCATGGTCAAGATCGATGTGGACCAGAACCAGCAGATCGCCGCGCAGTTGCGCATTCAGTCGATTCCCACCGTCTATGCCTTCTGGCAGGGCCAGCCCGTGGACGGGTTTCAGGGCGCGCTGCCGGGCAGCGAGATCCAGAAATTCGTGGAAAAGGTCGCCGCACTTGGCGGCGATGGCGGGCTGTCCGAGGCGCTGGAGGCCGCGGAGGCGATGCTGGCCGAAGGCGCTGCCGCCGATGCCGCCCAGACCTTCGCCGCGATCCTCGGCGAAGTGCCCGACAGTGCCGCCGCCCACGGCGGGCTGGCGCGCGCCCATATCCTGCTGGGCGATCTGGACCGGGCCGAGGCGCTGCTCAACAATGCCGCGCCGAAGATCGCAGGCGCACCGGAGATCGAGGCCGCCCGCGCCCAGCTTGCACTGGCCCGTCAGGCCGCCGATGCCGGCCCGGTGGACGAATTGCGCGCCCGCGTCGCCGCTGACCCCGATGACCATCGGGCCCGGTTCGATCTGGCGCAGGCGCTCCATGCCGGCGGGCAGGTCGAGGCCGCGGTCGAGGAATTGCTGGAGCTTTTCCGCCGCGACCGCGAATGGAACGACGGCGCGGCCAAGGCGCAGCTTTTCACGATCTTCGACGCGCTGAAACCCGGCGACCCCGTCGCAACCAGTGGCCGGCGGAAACTGTCGTCGATGATATTTGCCTGACACGCCCGCCGGGCTAGGTGACGTGCATGATCAAACCTGCAGACCTGCCCGATACCATCGCGGTGTTTCCGCTGACCGGTGCACTGCTGCTGCCGCGTGCGCGGTTGCCACTGCATATCTTCGAGCCGCGCTATCGGGCGATGATCGAGGATTGCATGGCCACACGGCACCGGCTGATCGGGATGATCCAGCCCTCGGCCGCCCCGCCGGGCGGCAAGGAGGGCCGGCTGCACAGTATCGGCTGCGCGGGGCGGCTGACCGGCTTTTCGGAAACCGAAGACGGGCGCTACATGATCACGCTGTCCGGTGTCACGCGCTTCAGGACCGTGCGCGAGATCGACGCCGGGACACCCTATCGTCAGGCCGAGGTGTCCTGGGCCGGGTTCGAGCGCGACATGGGCCATGTGGAAACCGACCCGAGCTTCGACCGTCCGGGCTTTCTGGGGCTTCTGGGCCGGTATTTCTCGGCGCAGAACCTCTCGACCGACTGGGACAGCCTGAAGGAGGCCGAGGACGAGTTGCTGATCAACTCGCTCTCGATGCTCTGCCCCTTCGCGCCCGAAGACAAACAGGCCCTGCTGGAGGCGCCGTCGCTGCCGACCCGGCGCGAGACGCTGGTCACGCTGATCGAATTCGCCCTGCGCGGCGGCGGCAGCGAAGAGGTGATGCAGTGAGCGAAGACGCCCCTGCGCCACCGCCCCCGAAGACGGATGACGCGGCAACGCCTGAACAGCGCGACCCGCCGGGCTTCGACCGCCGGATGCTGGAGGCGCTGGTCTGCCCGCTGACCCATGCCCGGCTGACCTATGACGCGGAGGCGCAGGAACTGGTGTCCAAGGCGGCGCATCTGGCCTTTCCGATCCGCGCCGGCATTCCCATCATGCTGGTCGACGAGGCCCGCGAGATCGACTGACGCCGCGCGCGTGCGGGCGCCCCGCGCCCAGGGTCCCGCTGCACCCGCA
>SKUV01000009.1 GCA_007129775.1 Paracoccaceae bacterium
AAAAAGGGGGAAGGGGATGCGGGAAACCTGGCGCTGGTTCGGGCCAAAGGACATCGTGCGCATCGATGATATCGTCATGGCCGGCGCTGCCGGCGTCGTCAGCGCGCTGCACCATCTGCCGCCCGGCGTGGCGTGGGGCGATGACGCCATCGCCACCCGTCAGGCCGAGATCGGGCGGCTGGGCAGCGGGGCGCCTTCGGGCCTGACATGGGATGTGGTCGAAAGCCTGCCGGTGTCCGAGGCGATCCGCCAGCAGCGCGGCGACTGGCGCGACCATATCGCCGCATGGACCCGCAGCCTCGAGGCGCTGGCGCGGGCCGGCATCCGCATCGTGTGCTACAATTTCATGCCGGTGCTGGACTGGACGCGCACCGATCTGGCCTGGCCCCTGCACGGCGGCGGCACCTGCATGCGCTTCGATCATGTGGATTTCGCGGTGTTCGATCTGCACATTCTCGCCCGCCCCGGCGCGGCCAAGGAGGTGGGCGCGCCCCTGCGCGCGGTCGCCGCAGAACGCTTCGCCGGGATGGATGAGGCCGCGCGCGACCGGCTGGTGCAGAACATCGTCGCGGGGCTGCCGGGCGGCCATGACCGGCTGACGCTGGCGGATCTGCGCGCCTATCTGGCGGCTTATGCCGGCATTGACGCGGCCCGGCTGCGCGCGCATCTGATCGACTTTCTGTCCGAGGTCGTGCCGGTGGCCGAGCGGCTGGGCCTGCGGCTGTGTTGCCATCCGGACGATCCCCCCTGGCCGCTTCTGGGCCTGCCGCGGGTGATGTCGACCGAGGCCGATTACCGCGCGGTGCTCGACGCGGTGGACCTGCCCGCCAACGGGATGACCTTCTGCTCCGGCTCGCTCGGCGCGCGGGCCGACAACGACCTGCCGGGGATCGCGGCGCGGCTGGGGCCGCGCATCCATTTCGTCCATCTGCGCAACGTGCAGCGCGAAGCGGCGGGCGAGGGGCCGGGCGGATCGTTCCACGAGGCGGCCCATCTGGGCGGCAGCAGCGATATGGTCGCGGTGGTCGCGGCGCTCATGGCCGAAGAGGCGCGGCGCCGGGCCGAGGGCCGGGCGGATGCGGAAATCCCCATGCGGCCCGACCACGGGCAGGACATCACCTATGATCTGACGGCCGGGCGGACCCAGCCGGGCTATCCGCTCGTGGGCCGGCTCAGGGGGCTGGCGGAGTTGCGCGGCGTGGCCGCGGCCCTAGCCCACCCCGCTGCTGCGCAGGCCGGATGAGGCAAAAGGCCGTCGCGCCGCTTCCGGGCAGGGCCGGCATAAAGCGCTCACCCCGAGCGTTGCGGGCGGCTGACCGCGGCCATCCGTTGCCCTGCTGCGGCACCACTCCTCGCAACGGCCCATTCCCGGCCCGCCGTGTCACGCGATGGCCACGCGGCCCTCAGCGATCGTCGCGCCCGGCTCCGTCCGTTTCGCGGGCCCGCCACAGGGCGCGCGCGGCGAAAAAGCCGGTCCCGCCGAAAAACGCGGTGGCGATGATCGCGACTTCGGCGCTCGCGATGCCGCCGATGCCGTGGCGCCACAGGGCATAGCCGGTCAGCCCCAGCCCCAGCACCGCCACCACCAGCCGCAGCTTCAACTCCGCCCGCCCGGGCCCGAACCGCCCCGCCATCAGGTGTCCTCCGCTCGTGCCGGGGCGGGCACGCAGAGCGCGACGGCGACCGTCGCGAGCACCGACAACCCGCAGACCAGCGCGAAAAAGGCGCCCTCGCCCAGCCCGACCATGCCGAGCCCCAGCGCTGTCGGGCCCAGCGCGCCCCCCACCAGCGCCGCCGCCACCAGCATCGAGGCGATTCGCGTGCCCGGCCCCAGAACCTGCGTCGAAAGCACGAAATACCCCGGAAAAAGGACACCCACACAGGCGCCCGACAGCACGAAAAACGCCCCCGGCGCGATCAGCGCGGCCCCCGCTGCCGCCAGTGCAGCGCCGCCCAGCCCGCCGAGCAGCAGCCGGCGTGCCGGGATCAGCGGCGCGAGCCAGAACAGCGACAGCCGCGACAGCAGAAAGGCTGCGAAAAAACCCGAGGCGTAAAAGGCCGCGCCTTGCTGCGACACCCCCTGCGCCATGAGCGCGGCCGGCCCCAGCCCGGCCAGCCCCGCCTCCAGCGCCACCGCCACCGACCCGGCCAGAAGCAGCCAGCGCCCCCGCAGGACCGGCAAGGACGCGCGCCCCGTTCCGGCGGGCTCCGCCCGGGCGGGCGTGGCCACCGGCCAAAGCAGCACCGAGATCACCGCGACGATCGCGAAGACCGCGCGCGGCTCGCTGCCGAAAGCCACCAGCGCGAGCGGGCCAAAGATCGAACCGAGCCCGAAGAAGGCGTTGGACAGCCCCAGAAACGATGGCCCGCGCGCGCCGAATTCCGCCAGAAACCGGCTGTTGAAGATGGCCGAGGAAAGGCCCTGCCCGCAGCCGATCAGAATCGCTCCCAGCAGGGTCACCGGCCAGTTCACGCCCAGCGCGATCAGGCAAGCGCCACTGGCGATCAGCCCGAGCGCCATGCGCGCGCCCATCCGCAGCCCCAGTATCAGCGCAAACACTGCCGTGCAGGCGCCGAACCAGTGCAGGCTGACGATCAGCCCCGCCTCGGGCAGGCTCAGCCCGAAGCGCGCGGCGTGGATCGGCAGCGAGGGCCCGTGCAGCGCAGCCGCGGTGCCGAAGATCAGCCCCGCGCCAAGGCCCGAGATCACCAGCGACCGGCGCAGCGCCGCAGCCGAATCCTGCTGATCGTTCAGATGCATGTCGGATTTGGCCTTTCGCGGCAGCGGTCTCCGTGTCAGCGATGATCCAGCATGTGCGCGGTGTCAAGCTGCCCGCCCCGATGCCCCGCAATACCCCCGCGCGCGATTGATCGGATATGGACGCGGCGCGGGCTTCGGGCTTAGATGCGGGTGGCAGGCGGCTTGCCGGGGGTCCGGCTGCGGCCGCGAACAGACAACAGAAAGGCGCGCCCATGGCAGTTTCCGCGGACAATATCGTCATCCTCTCGGCCGTGCGCACGGCCATCGGCACCTTCGGCGGGGGGCTGGCGGGGCTGGCGCCCCACGAGACCGGCGCCATCGTCGCCCGCGCGGCGCTGGAGCGCGCGGGCGTGGAGGGCGACCGGATAGGCCATGTGATGTTCGGCAACGTCATCGCGACCGAGCCGCGCGACATGTATCTGTCGCGCCTCGCGGCGATGGGGGCGGGGGTGCCCGACACCGTGCCTGCGATGAATGTCAACCGGCTGTGCGGGTCGGGGGCGCAGGCGATCGTCTCGGCGGTGCAGGCGCTGGCGCTGGGGGAGGCCGATTTCGCTCTGGCCGGCGGGGCCGAGGCGATGAGCCGCGCGCCCCATGCCCTGCCCTCGGCGCGGTTCGGCGCGCGGATGGGCGATGCGGCGGCGCTGGACATGCTGACCGGGGCGCTGACCTGCCCCTTCGGCACCGGCCATATGGGTGTGACGGCCGAGAATGTGGCCGAAGAGCACGGCATCGACCGCGCTGCGCAGGATGAATTCGCCCTGCAAAGCCAGACCCGCGCGGCAGCGGCCATCGCGGCGGGGCATTTCGCCGATCAGATCGTGCCGGTGGAGGTGCGCACCCGCAAGGGGCCGGTGCGCTTCGAGACCGACGAGCACCCCAAGGCCACCACGGCCGAGGCGCTGGCCGGGCTGCGGCCGGTCTTCAAGAAGGGCGGGAGTGTGACGGCGGGCAACGCCAGCGGCATCAATGACGGTGCCGCGGCGCTGGTGCTGGCGCGGGCCGAAGCGGCCGAGGCGGCGGGGCTGAAGCCCCGCGCGCGGCTGCTGGGCCATGCCCATGCGGGCGTCCGGCCCGAGGTCATGGGCATCGGCCCGGTGCCGGCGGTGCAGGCGCTGTGCGCGCGCACGGGTCTGTCGGTGGACGATTTCGACGTGGTGGAATCGAACGAGGCGTTCGCCGCGCAGGCGCTGGCGGTCAACAAGGTGCTGGGCCTCGATCCGGCCCGGGTGAACCCCAACGGCGGCGCCATCGCGCTGGGCCATCCGGTGGGCGCCACCGGCGCGATCATCACCGTCAAGGCGCTGAACGAACTGGAGCGCACCGGCGGGCGCCGCGCGCTGATCACCATGTGCATCGGCGGCGGGCAGGGCATTGCGCTGGCGATCGAGCGGATCTGACCGCAGACACATTCAGAAAATGGATTGTTTCGCGCGCGAAACAATCCATTTTCGAGATGTTTTACAAGGCGTTAACAGGCAGCTGAGGAAGTCTTCCGCCGCTCCGGTTTCGTCATCGGCATCGGGAAATCGTTCTTCACCACTTTGGCAATAAGCCCCGCCCGGGCGTCCTGCCAGGGCCGCGCCCGCCCCTGCCCCCGGAAGGGCGCAGCCCTGTCCCCCGAACGGGGGGCGGGGCAGGACCATCTTCCCAGCAGACACTTGCCCGGTTCTGTTTTTCAGCAGCCTGTTCATGCCAGCCCCGGGCATCCGGCGCCCGGCTCAGGTATCGGGCACCGCCGTCACATAGGTGCCGGGGGCGGGGCACAGTGCCGGGTGGCTGTCGCGGCTGCCGGGCTGGCGGGCATCGACCTTGGCGCCCGCGCGGCGGCGCAGCCATTCCTCCCACCGGGGCCACCATGAGCCCTCGTTGCGCCGGCCCCCCTCGCGCCATGTGTCCGGCTCTTCAAGGGGGGCGTCGCTGGTGTAATGGCCGTATTTCTTTTTCGACGGCGGGTTGACGATGCCGGCGATATGGCCCGATTCCGACAGGATGAAGGTGCGCTCGCGGCTGCCCATGCCGGCGATGCCGCGAAAGCTGGATTTCCACGCGGCGATATGGTCGGTCTCGCAGGCGATGGCGCAAAGCGGCAGCTTCACGTCGCGCAGCGAAATCCGCTCGCCGCAGATCTCCATCCCGCCCCGGGCAAAGCGGTCCTGCTGGCACAGCCAGCGCAGGTATTCCACGGTCATGCGCGCGGGCAGGTTGGTGCTGTCGCCGTTCCAGTAAAGCAGATCGAAGGCCGGCGGCGCCTCGCCCATCATGTAGCTGCGAATGGCCGGGCCATAGATCAGATCGTTGGAGCGCAGGAAGGAAAAGGTGCGCGACATGAAAAAGGAATGCAGAAAGCCCTTCTCCTGCACCTCGCGCTCGATCCCGTCCACGAAATCGTCGTCGAGAAAGACGCCGACCTCGCCCTGATCGGAAAAATCCGTGAGCGTGGTGAAGAAGGTGGCCGAGCGGACCGAACGATCCTTGCGCCGCTGCATCAGCGCGAGGGTCAGCGCGAGCGTCGTGCCGGCGATGCAATAGCCGATCACGTTGACCTTGGGCTCGTCGCAGATTGCCTTGACCTGCGCGATCGCCTCCAGATAGCCCTCTTCGATATAGGTATCGAGGCCCACATCGGCATAGCTGGCATCGGGGTTGACCCAGCTGACCAGAAACAGCGTATAGCCCTGATCGACGATCCAGCGGATCAGGCTGTTGGCGGGTTTGAGATCGAGCACGTAGAATTTGTTGATCCACGGCGGAAAGACGATCAGCGGCGTGCGGTGCACCTTGTCGGTGGTGGGCGCATACTGGATCAGTTCGAACATGCGGTTGCGATAGACCACGCTGCCCTCGGCGGTGGCGAGGTTTTCGCCCACGCGAAACGCCTCCTTCTCGGCCAGCGTGACCCGCCATTCGCCGTCATTGGACTCGATGTCGCGC
>SKUV01000147.1 GCA_007129775.1 Paracoccaceae bacterium
GTCGAGCCTCGGTTCCGGGCCGGCCTCGGCGATGGCTGCGGCGTCATCGGGCTCCCGCGGCTCAGCCTCTGTCTGGGCGTCTTCCGCGGCGGGGCTGCTCAGCGCGGCGATGGTGTCGGGCCGCGGCGCAGGCGGGTTGGCGGCAAGGGCGGGCAGATCGGGCGCCTCCGCCTCCACCACTGCGAAGGGCAGGTCGGCCTCGGCAGGCCCGGGCGCCTCTGCGACCTCCTCTGCCTGCGCACCGGCCTCTGCCGGCGCGGCCGTCACCTCGGAGATGGCCGCGTCGATCCCGTCGGCCAGCGCCATCAGAACCTCCTCGGGCGGGGCGTCGCTGCCGCGCGCCGGGCGCATCGGCGGGATCGGGCTGCGCGAGATGGTGGTCTGCAAGCGCACGGTGCGCGTGGTGGCCGCGGTGCTGGCCTGCGCCGGCTGGCCGCCATAGGCCGGGCGCGCCGGACGCCGCACCGCCACTTGTGCAGGCGCCCGGCTGAAGCCCAGATCCAGCAATTCGGCCATCCGCGCGTTGCGCTGCGCCACCGATGTTCCGCCGAAAACCGTGGCGATGATGCGCTTTCCGCCCCGCTCGGCCGAGCCCACGAGGTTGAACCCCGCCGCCCGTGTATAGCCCGTCTTGATCCCGTCGGCGCCGCGATAGGCGTCCAGAAACCGGGTGTTGGTGTTGCGGATCGTGGCCACCCCGGCATCGGTGGAGCGGCGCGAGAACAGGTTGTAGTATTGCGGATAGTCGAAATAGAGCTGCCGGCCCAGAATCGTCATGTCGCGCGCAGTGGACAGATGCCCCGGCGCCGTCAGCCCGTGGGCGTTGCGGAAGGTGGTGTTGTTCATCCCCATGGCACGCGCGGTGCGGTTCATCCGCTCGATGAACGCCGCCTCGCTGCCCGAAATCGCCTCGGCGATGGCGGTGGAGGCATCGTTGCCCGACCGCACGGCGGCGGCCCGCACCAGATGGCGCAGCGCGATGCGCTGGCCCGCACGCAGCCCGAGGCAGGAACAGGGCTCGCTCGCGGCGTTGGCGCTGATGGTGACCAGCGTGTCCATGCTGATCTCGCCGTTCTGGACCGCCTCGAAGGCGATGTAGAGCGTCATCATCTTGGTCAGCGAGGCCGGATGCAGCCGCGTATCGTGGTTGCGCGCAAACAGGATCTCGCCGGAGCGGGCATCCATCACGACCGTGGCGCTCGGCGCGGCCCGCGCCGCCGCCGCAAGGCCGACCGCCAGAACAAGCACAAGAAACATCCCCGCAAGACGGGGAATCGCATGGGATAGGGTTTTCACCTGCCTTGCCTTTTTCTGACATTCTGCCCCGGTCTTTGGCGCCGGGTGCAACTGCTCGGAACCTAGGCTAGCACAGGCCTCAACCCATGAAAAGCAATAATTACAAGGGGTTTGGCGCCACAGTTGAGCCACATTCGCGGGCAAGGCCGGTCAGGAATCGTGTATCCAGTCTATCAACTCCACCAGATCCCCAAGATGTGGTAGCTGGCGGTAGCGCGGATGCGTCTCGGGCGGGTCGGCTGCCTCGATCGCCCATTCGACGCCATGGGGCACATAGACCCCCCAGCCGCCCGCCATGATCGGCGGAATCACGTCCGATTTCAGGGAGTTGCCGACCATAAGTGCCGCTTCGGCGCCGCTGGCGTGACGGGCGAAAATCCGCGCATAAATCTCGGGCGTCTTGTCCGACACGATCTCGACCGCGTCGAACAGCTCGCCCAGCCCCGATTGCGCCAGCTTGCGCTCCTGATGCAGCAGGTCGCCCTTGGTGATCAGGACCACCCGGAACCGCCCCGTCACCGCCTCGACAGCCTCGCGGGCGTGGGGCAAAAGCTCGATCGGATGGTCCAGCATCTCGCGCCCCGCGGCCAGCAATTCCGCGATCACGGCATTGGGCACGGCGCCGTCGGTGACCTCCAGCGCGGTCTCGATCATCGACAGTGTGAAGCCCTTCACGCCAAAGCCATAGCGCCCCAGATTGCGCCGCTCGGCCTCCAGGAGCCGCGCCTCCAGCGCCTCGCGCGGGGCGTGCTCGGCCAGCAGCGCCGCGAATCGGTCCTGCGTGAAGCGGAAGAACCGCTCGTTATGCCAAAGCGTGTCGTCGGCGTCGAAACCGATGGCCGCCAGCCGCGTTGTCATCCACTCCCCCTTCCCGTTCGGCTGCGCCCCAGACGCGGCACCTGCGGCGCAAACGCCCCCTTTTCCCGAGCCATTCAACCGTTATATGATGCCCATGCAAGCCAAAGCCGCACTGCGAGCGACCCTGACCGAAGACGGAGCCCCGCGCGTGACCCGACTGCCCCGCCTGATGTCCGACAAGGATGACAAGCGCGATGACGACGACCGCGACGGCGGCCGGCGCGGCAATGACACGTCGGTCATCACCCGCACCCGGGCGAAGACCCAGCGGCCGCCGCTCTACAAGGTGTTGCTGCTCAATGACGATTACACGCCGATGGAATTCGTCGTGCATGTGCTGGAGCGCTTTTTCGGGATGAGCCACGCGCAGGCCTTCGATCTGATGCTGACGGTGCACAAGAAGGGCGTTGCGGTGGTCGGCGTCTTTTCCTTCGAGGTGGCCGAGACCAAGGTCGCGCAGGTGATGGATTTCGCCCGCCGCCACCAGCACCCGTTGCAATGCACCATGGAAAAGGAGTAGGCGGGCAGGCCGATCCCGCCGCGAAGCGGGCCCGTGATACCGGAGGCCGCCCTTGCCCGCCCTGTCCCCCCGAGATGCCCGGTTGCAGCTAGCCCGCGATGGTGGATTGCTGCCGCAGGCCGGCCGCATCGCCGTCTTTCGCCCCACCGCGCAGGACTGGCTCGCGCCGCTGGATGCGGCGCGGCTTCACCTGATCACCGGGTTTCGCCCCGACCATGACGCGCTGTCGGCGCGCGGGTATGATTGCGCCACGACGCCCGAGGGACGCTATGCCGCGGCGCTGGTCTGCCTGCCGCGGGCGCGCGCCGCGGCGCGCGACCTGATCGCGCAGGCGGTGGGCTGCAGCGATGGCCCGGTGCTGATCGACGGGCAGAAGACCGACGGCATCGACGCGCTCTTGCGCGAGTGCCGCGCGCTGGCCGGCGAGGGCCGGGCCGAGGTCGGCGCGCCGCTGGTCAAGGGCCACGGCCGGCTCTTCTCCCTGAACGCCGCGCCCGACGCGCTCGCCTCCTGGCGGGCGGGGCGTACCGAGGTGGCGCCCGGCTTCGTCACCCTTCCAGGCGTCTTTTCCGCAGACGGGATCGACCCGGGCTCGGCAGCGCTGGCCGCCGCCCTGCCCGAACGGCTGCCGCCGCGGATGGCCGATCTGGGCGCGGGCTGGGGCTGGTTGTCGGCGCAGGTTCTGGCGCGGGCCGGGGTGGAGCATCTGGATCTGGTCGAGGCCGAGGCCGCCGCGCTCGACTGCGCGCGGGCCAATATCGCCGATCCGCGGGCGCGGTTTCACTGGGCCGATGCCACTGGCTTCGCGCCCGAGGCGCCGCTTGACGGGGTGGTGATGAACCCGCCCTTTCACAGCGCCCGCGCCGCCGACCCGGCGCTCGGCACAGCCTTCATCGCCGCCGCGGCGCGGATGCTGCGCCCGCAAGGCGTGCTGTGGATGGTGGCCAACCGCCACCTGCCATATGCACCGGTGCTGGAGCGACATTTCCGCGAAATCGCAGAACTGCCCTGCCCCGCCTCCGCCTACCGTCTGACCCGCGCAGCCGGTCCACGGCGCACCCCTGCCCCCTCCCCCGCCACCGGGCGCGTGCCGATCCGGCGACGGCGCCGGGGCTGAGCCGCAACGAAAGAGCTTTCGACAAATCCGCCGGAGCGCCTATGCTGAGCGTTCTCGCCCCGCCCCGCGCCCGGAAAGAGCGAACCACCCATGAGCTATTCCATCGAACGCAAGACCGCCATCGTCACCGGTGCCGCCAACGGCATCGGGCTGGCCATCGCCCGGCATTTCGCCGCGCAGGGCGCCAATGTCGTCTTCGCCGATATCGACGAGGCGCGGCTGAAGGCCGAGATCGGCGCCGAGGCGCTGAAGGACGACCACATCCGCCTGTTTGCCGGCGATCTGCGCGAACGGCTGACCATCGCCAATCTGGTGTCGGCCACGCTCGACGCTTTCGACCGGATCGACATTCTGGTCAACGCCACGCGCCAATGCCTCCCCTGCGACCCGCTGGCCGTGGATGACGACCTTGTGGAGCAGTTGTTGCAGCAAAACCTGCTGACCGGGCTGCGCCTGTCGCAGGCGGTGGCGAAACGGATGATCGCCCAGGACGAAGCGGAGGAAACCGACAAGCGCGCCATCTCGGGCAGCATCGTCAACCTGTCTTCCATCGCGGCCGGGCGGGCGCGGCCGGAACTGATGGCGTTTTCCATCGCCATGGCCGCATCGGACCAGATGACGCGGATGCTGGCGCTGGCGCTGGCGCCCCACCGGATCCGGGTGAACGGTATCGCCTTCGGCAGCGTCATGAGCACAAGCCTCAAGGACCAGATCCGCGACAATCCCGACCTGCGCAGCGACATCCGCTCCAATACGCCGCTGGGCCGGATCGCCGCTCCGTCCGAGGTGGCGCAGGCCGCGCAATTTCTCGCCTCCGAGGCGGCGGGCTTCATGACCGGCCAGATCATGACGGTGGACGGAGGCCGCGGGCTGGTCGACCCGGTCGCCGCGCCGGTCCACTGAGGCGAACTTGACAAAAGGCGCGCGGGCCGCCCGACACCCGGGCCGGCGGTGCAGGCATCGCTGCCCGGGCCGCTGGCGCGGCTGTTCACCGGGCGGGCGAAGGATGCGCCTTTGATGCAAGAAACCGCTCGCGGCCGGGTCCCCCCGCAGCGGGCGCTGCCTTGGCCCACCCTCAGGAAATCGCAGCGATGGCGAACTCGAAAAGCGACCGCGCATGCGCCGCCATGGCCGCCCGCGCGGCTTCCGGATCGCCGGCCTGCAGGGCATCGAGAATGGCTATATGCTCGCGCGAATCCGGGCCAAGCCGGTCGGCGAGCGCGGAGATTTCAAACAGGCGCGTTGTGGTGCGCAATTCGTGCAGGATATCGGCCATGACCGCATTGCCGCAGGCGTCGATGAACAGGCCATGCACCCGGTCATCGCAGGCCCAGTGGGTGTTGATGTCATAGGGTTCGAGCTTTTCCAGAGCGAGCACCGCCGCGCGCACCGGCGCGATTTCGTCCGCGGGCACGCGCCCGGCCGCCTGGGCTGCGGCCTCGGCCTCCAGCACCTCGCGCACACGCAGGCTTTGCAGGTATTCCGCCAGATCGACCTTGCGCACCATGTAGGAGCGGTTGGCCGACTTGATCAGCAGCCCCTCCCCCTCCAGCCGCTGCATCGCCTCCCGCAGGGGCGTGCGGGAAATGCCCAGCTGCGCGGCAAGGCGGCTTTCCACGAGGCTGTCGCCACCGCGCAATTGGCGGTTACGCACCATGTTGGACAGCGCGTGATAGGCCCGGGCCGACATGTTTGCGGTGGCATCCGCGGGCGGGTGGGCGGCCGGCCCGGGGGGGACGGACGGCGCATCCTCCGGCGTCATGATCGCCGAGGTCCGCGCCGGGGTTTGCGCCGGGCTTTGTGCCGGGGTTTGCGCCGCGATTTCCGCCTCGTCCGCTGCCATCGCATCGCTCCAAACCCGCCCGGCA
>SKUV01000164.1 GCA_007129775.1 Paracoccaceae bacterium
CACGGTCCTCTGCTGTGGCGTCGGGTCCGGGCTCGTCTTTTGCGGCGAGGGCAGCGCCGGCTGCGGCGGCGCCTGCGCCCGCAGCTGCGGTTGTCGCGCCCCAGGGGCCGGCGGTGTCGCCGGCCGCTTTGTCATCGCGCGCCGAGGCGCTTTCCGGGGCGCCCTCACCGTCGCCGGGGGATGCTTCGGGCACAGCGGCGGCGTCGGGGGCGGCTTGCCGACCTTCTGTCGCCTCCGACGCAGATGCATCCGCGGTATCTTCGGTCGCGCTATCGGAGCCGTCCGTGGGCTCGGTCTTGGTTTCGGGCTCGGCATCCTTGGTCGCCGTTTCCCCTGCCGGTTCTGTCCGGGCTTGCGGAGGTGTATCGCCTTCGAGCGCCTTTGCTGGTGCTGCGTCCGTTACGGCTCCCTCCGCTGCGTTCGCTACGGCGTCCGTTTCAGCCACGCCGGTGCCGTCTTCGGGTCCGGCTGTGGGCCTGCCTTCGTCAGCTTCCGCGCGCGGGTCTGTCGCGGGACTGTCCGCCGTGGCAGGCGCGTCGGTGTCGGCCGCGGCCGCAGTGTCCGGCGTGGTGGCATTCGAAGCAGGCGATCCCTCGTCTTTCTTGCGGCCCCTGCGCGCTTCGCCCGCCGGCTTTTTCGGTCCTGCCACTTCGATCACCTTCCACTTCGTTTCCGGCCGTCAGGTGGGCCGAACACCGTGCATGCAAGTCTGGACTGACACATTCTGCGCATCAACCCCTGTTCCCTGCAATGATTCCCGACAGGGCGTCAAGCATGGCGGCGCTGTTGGGGTGCGCGGAAACGACTGGTGCCTCGGGCCGCAGCGCCTGCCACGCGCGCGCGGCGGCATTGCTGATCGCCACCGGGTACAGCGGCGCCTGCGCCCCCGCGGCGCCTTCGGCGCAGAGGGTCGCTGTGCGCGGTGAAAAAAGCGGCAAAAGCACCGGTTCCGTGGCCTCCAGAACCCGCAGCGCCTCGGGCGAGAGTGGCCGCGCGAGTTGATCATAAACGATCGCTGCCGTGCAGGGCAGCCCGGCGGCGCTGAGCCTCGGGGGCAGATCGCCGCGCGCATGGGCGCCGCGCAGATGCAGCAGCGGGCCCTCCGGCCGCGTTTCGAGAAGTAGCCGCAAGAGCGCCTCGGCATCGCCGCCCTCATCCGCGGCAGAGAAGACCGTGCCGAAACCCGCCCGGCGGGCGGCCTCGGCCGTGCGGTTGCCGACAGACCAGACCGGCAGGCCGTATGCCTGCGCAGGCGCGTCTTCGGCAAAGGCCGCAACGCCGTTTTCAGAGGTAAAGATCAGCCCGGCATAATCGAACGGCCGAAGCAGGAGCCGCCGCGGCACGATTTCGAGCACAGGCGAGATGACAACCCGCAGACCCGGCCGCGTCTCGGCCTCGGCGTCATGCCCCGCCCCGGAAAGCGAAAGGTCATCCGCCAACCGCTCCAGCGCCTCGTGCGCAAAGCGTTCGGATTGTGCTGCGGGGCGCGTCAGCAGAAGAACGGCGCGGTCGGCTTTGGAAAGCATCGTGGCCCCCTGACGGGTCCGGGCGGGCGCTGCGCGCGCGACATCGCGGCCAGCAAGGCCGGGGGGCGGTGCCGGCCACCCCGGGGGCAGCAATGGCGGCGAGAGCCCGGAAGCATTGTTTCCCCCCGGCGCCGGTGCTACCCCGGCAATGTGGCCCTTGCAACCCTGCTCCGGCGGGCCACTGGCGGCCCGGTGAAGATGCCTGACACTCTGACGATCCTCGGAATTGAAAGCAGTTGCGACGACACAGCCGCGGCGGTGGTGCGTGGGCCGCGCGTGGGGGAGGGCGGCGGCACGATCCTGTCCAATGTGGTGGCCGCCCAGACCGACCTGCACGCGGCTTTCGGCGGCATCGTCCCCGAGATCGCCGCGCGGGCCCATGCCGAGAAACTGGACCTTTGCGTCGAGGCGGCGCTGGCACAGGCCGGGCTGGGGCTGCAGGAAATCGACGCCGTCGCGGTCACCGCCGGGCCGGGGCTGATCGGCGGGGTGCTGGCCGGGGTGATGTGCGCCAAGGGCATTGCCGCGGGCGCCGGCCTGCCGCTGGTGGGCGTGAACCATCTGGCCGGGCACGCCCTGACACCGCGACTCACCGACGGGCTGGGCTTTCCCTATCTGATGCTGCTGGTTTCGGGCGGGCATTGCCAGTTTCTGCTGGTGCAGGGGGCGGAGGATTTCCGACGCCTCGGCGGCACGATCGACGACGCACCGGGCGAGGCGTTCGACAAGACGGCCAAACTGCTGGGCCTGCCGCAACCCGGCGGGCCGTCGGTGGAGGCCGAGGCCCGGGCAGGCGATGCGGGCCGCTTTGCCTTTCCGCGTCCGCTGCTCGACAGGCCGGGCTGCGATATGTCCTTCTCGGGGCTGAAGACCGCGCTTCTGCGCGCCCGCGACGAGCTGGTGGAGGTGCAGGGCGGGCTGCGCCGGCAGGATCGCGCCGATCTCTGCGCCGGGTTTCAGGCCGCGGTGGCCGCGGTGCTGGCCGAAAAGACCCGCCGCGCGCTAAGGGCCGGGGCCGAGGCACTGGCAGCGCCGGTTCCGGCGCTGGCGGTGGGGGGGGGCGTGGCCGCGAACCGCCAACTGCGCGCGGCGCTGGAGCATGTGGCGCATGAGGCCGGCACGCGGTTCCTTGCGCCACCGCTGGCGCTGTGCACCGACAACGCGGCGATGATCGCATGGGCGGGACTGGAGCGTTTTCGCGCCGGCGGGCGCGACGACATGCGCCTGTCTGCGCGCCCGCGCTGGCCGCTCGACCGTCAGAGCCCGGCGCTGCTGGGTAGCGGGCGCAGGGGGGCCAAGGCATGAGCCGGATCGTGATTGCCGGCGCCGGCGCCTTCGGCACCGCGCTTGCCACGGCGCTGGCGCGCGACGGCGCGCAGGTCATGCTCTGGGCCCGCGATGCGGAGCACGCGGCAGAAATGGCCCGGGTGCGCGAGAACGCGCGGCGCCTGCCGGGTGTCAGCCTGCCCGAGGGGGTGGAGCCGACAGCCGATCTCCGCCCCAAGGGCGCCGAGGCGCTGCTGATCGCGGTGCCGATGCAGGCTATGGCCGGCTTTGTCGCCGATCATCGGACGGCGCTGGCGGGGGGGCCGCTGGTGGCCTGCTGCAAGGGCGTCGCGCTCGATACGCTGGAAGGGCCGGCAACGATGCTGGCCCGGCTGTGCGACGGGGCGGAGGTGGCGCTGTTGTCGGGGCCGGGCTTCGCTGCCGATATCGGGCGCGGGCTGCCTACGGGCATGACGCTGGCCGCCGGAGCGCCCGCGCTGGCGGAGCGGTTGCAGCGGCTGCTTTCGACCCCGGTGCTGAGGCTTTACCGCAGCACCGATCCGGTGGGGGTGGAACTGGGCGGCGCGCTGAAGAATGTGGTCGCGATCGCGGCGGGCATCGCCATCGGCGCGGGGCTGGGCGACAGCGCCCGCGCAGCGCTGATCACCCGCGGCCATGCCGAGATGCTGCGCCTCGCGCAGGCGCGCGGGGCCGAGCCCGCCACCCTGTCGGGGCTGTCGGGGTTCGGCGATCTGGTGCTGACCTGCACCTCCGAGAAATCGCGCAATTTCCGCTATGGGCAGGCGCTGGGTGCGGGCCTGACCTTTGACGCCGCCACCACGGTGGAGGGTGCTGCCACCGCCCGCGCGGTGGCGCGGCTGGCATCCGAGATCGGCGTCGAGATGCCGATCACTGCGATGGTCGCCGCGCTTCTGGACGAACGGCTGAGCATTGCACAGGCCGTCGAGGCGCTGCTGGCCCGGCCGCTGACCGATGAATGACCACTGACCCACGGGAGGATTCCATGCCCCATTACGCGCTGATCTGCATCGACAAGCCCGACAGCCTCGCGCTGCGCCAGTCCACCCGCGAGGCGCATCTGGCCTATGTCGCCGAAACCGGTGTCGTGGTTCAGGCAGGCCCCTTTCTGGATGATGACGAGCAGATGATCGGATCGCTGCTGATCCTCGATGTGCCCGACCGCGCGGCGGCGCAGGACTGGGGCGCGAACGATCCCTATTTCCACGCCGGGCTGTTCGAGACAGTCCAGATCTACCGCTGGAAGAAGGTCGTGGGCTGATGGCCTTCTGGCTGATGAAATCCGAACCCGATGTCTTCGGATGGCCCGATCTGGTGGCCAGGGGCGATGCGGGCGAGGAATGGGACGGCGTGCGGAATTATCAGGCCCGCAACAACATGCGCGCGATGGAAGTGGGGGATCTGGCGTTCTTCTACCATTCCCGCAGCGAAACCGCCGTGGTCGGCATCGCCGAGGTGATCGCGCCGGCCCATCCCGACAGCACCACAGACGATCCGCGCTGGGAATGCGTGGACATCCGCGCCAAGGCCCCGTTGCCGCGCCCGGTCACACTGGCCGAGATCAAGGCCGAGCCCCGGCTGGCGGAGATGGTGCTGGTCAGGAATTCGCGCCTGTCGGTGCAGCCCGTGCTGCCCGAGGAATGGCACATCGTCTGCGCCATGGGCGGCGTGGCAGAGGCGGGCTGAGGCCGGGAATTTGCGGGGGCCGGCCCGGCCTGGGCAGCGGCGCTGCAGCTCCGGGCGTCGCCGGGTTGGGGGCGTTCGCGCGTTCGGCATGCAGATTGCCCCGTGCGCCGATCCGTTCCGCCCGCGAAATACGGGTGAGCCGGGAAATCGAGGCTGACGGGGCGCGGCAGGCCGGAAAGAAACAGATGGGGGGCCCGCAGACGCTAGGCCCCCCATCCCCCACGATGCACCCCTGCACCACATGTTATGGAAGGCGTCGAGCGTCCTGCCCGTCACAGGCAATCTGCCCGCAAACGCCGCTGCGGGCAAATGCATAATACCCCGGATTTTCTGCGAATACGGCTCGCCTTGTGGATTCAGGCGTAAACCGATTCCCGGGCGAAATGCCGGGTCAGCAGATAATAGACCACGGCGCGATACTTGTTGCGCTCGGAGCGGCCGTAGGTCTCCATCACCTTGTCGATGGCCGTGTCCAGCTCGGGCCCGTTGGGCAGGCCAAGCTTGCGCATCAGAAAGTTGCGCTTGACGGTTTCCAGCTCGTGCGGCTGGGTCGCGGCCACCGTTGCCGCGTCCGCGTCATAGATCGAAGGGCCGCAGCCGATCGTCACCTTCGTCAGAAGCGCCATGTCGGGCTCCACCCCGCATTTTTCGCGCAAATCTCTTGCATAGCGTTCGATCAGTTCGGCGCGTCGACCCATTCCTTCGTCCTCCATCTCACCATTTACCCGGGCGGCGTCGCGAAGCCCGGCGCGATTAAAGGTGGTCTGGAGCGAAAACTAAAGAAAAAAAAGCCCGCCCCGGTGCTCGGAGCGGGCCTTGGCGAGGCGATGCGTTCGCGGTCAGTAGCGGTAATGCTCGGGCTTGAAGGGGCCATCGGCGGCGACGCCGATATAACTTGCCTGCTCCGGGCGCAGTTCGGTCAGGCGCGCGCCGACCTTGGCCAGATGCAGCCGCGCGACCTTTTCATCCAGATGCTTGGGCAGCACATAGACCTTGTTGTCATACTGATCGCCCTTGGTCCAAAGCTCGATCTGGGCAAGCACCTGATTGGTAAAGCTCGCCGACATCACGAAGCTGGGGTGGCCGGTGGCGTTGCCGAGGTTCAGCAGCCGACCCTCGGACAGCAGGATGATGCGGTTGCCCGAGGGCATCTCGATCATGTCCACCTGATCCTTGATGTTGGTCCATTTGTGGTTCTTCAGCGCGGCCACCTGAATCTCGTTGTCGAAATGGCCGATGTTGCCGACGATGGCCATGTCCTTCATCTCGCGCATGTGCTCGACGCGAATCACATCCTTGTTGCCGGTGGTGGTGATGAAGATGTCGGCATCGCTGACCGTATCCTCCAGCGTCACCACCTCGAAACCGTCCATCGCAGCCTGCAGCGCGCAGATCGGGTCGATCTCGGTCACCTTCACGCGGGCACCTGCGCCGCGCAGCGATGCGGCAGAGCCCTTGCCCACATCGCCATAGCCGCAGACCACGGCGACCTTGCCGGCCATCATCGTGTCGGTGGCGCGGCGGATACCATCGACGAGAGATTCCTTGCAGCCGTATTTGTTGTCGAATTTCGACTTGGTGACGGAGTCGTTGACGTTGATCGCCGGAAAAGGCAGATGGCCCTTGTCCATCATCTGGTAAAGGCGGTGCACGCCGGTGGTGGTTTCCTCGGTCACGCCCTTGATCATGTGGCGCTGGCGCACGAACCAGCCGGGGCTGGCGGCCATGCGCTTGCGGATCTGGGCAAAGAGGTATTCCTCTTCCTCGCTGGTGGGAGTGGCGATCAGATCGGTCTCGCCCTCCTCGACCCGCGCGCCCATCAGGATGTAAAGCGTCGCATCCCCGCCGTCATCGAGGATCATGTTGGCGCCGCCCTCCTCGAAGTGAAAGATCCGGTCGGCGTAATCCCAGTATTCCTCCAGCGTCTCGCCCTTCACGGCAAAGACGGGCACGCCGGCCTCGGCGATGGCGGCAGCGGCGTGGTCCTGGGTGGAAAAGATGTTGCACGAGGCCCAGCGCACATCGGCGCCCAGTGCCGTCAGCGTCTCGATCAGCACTGCGGTCTGGATGGTCATGTGCAGCGAGCCAGCGATCCGCGCGCCTTTGAGCGGCTTGGCTTCGCCGAATTCCTCGCGCAGGGCCATCAGGCCGGGCATCTCTGTTTCGGCGATATCCAGTTCCTTGCGGCCGTATGCTGCAAGCGAAATGTCCTTGACGATATGGTCGTGCTTCATTGCCTTTTGGCTCCATCATGCGGTGTTGTCGTGCAGATAGCACCGGCATGGCAGTGTGGCAATGTGTGCCTGCGGCTGGCCGCTGCGGCGCATTGGCGGGGGCTTTTGTCTTGTGTGGGAAAAGGGTGCCTTTCGGCGCTTAAAAGGCCATCCGGTGCAGGGCGGCGATGCGGCGTTTCGCTTCCTGCAGATCGAAGCGCGCGCCGAAAAGCGCGTCGATATCCGTGCGGTCCCCGCCCGGTTCGATCCGTTCCAGACGCTCCAGCCCGGCCGCCGGCGTGAAGGTAAGCTCGCCGAACCAGACCTGGCCGCGCGCCAGATAAAGATCGACTCGCACCAGCGGGAAGGGCCCGGCCAGCGTCTCGGCAATCTGCACCATCCGGTCGAAGAGCGCGGGGCGGGGCAGGGTGGCCCGACAGGGCCGCAGACTCGCCCGGCCTTCGTTCAGGATATACGGCAGATGCTCCCAATCGCGGCTGTAGATCGCAACGCAGGGCTCGGTATCACGCCAGTCGCGCAGCTCGACAAAGGCGAGTTTTCCGTTGTGGCAATGCAGCTTGTAATCGGTCATCCGGGTGGCGGGCGGCTCTGCCTCCAGCAACTCCTCGACCACGACCATGGGCGGGATATCGCGATACTGGTATTCGCGCTGCACCATGTAGAACTTGCGATAAAGCGTCTGGCGCAGCTGCGCGCGGCAGGCCTGCCAGTCGAAAGCGTTGCGGTCGGTGACCACGAAGAAGGACCCTGTGTCGTTGTTTCCCTTGATGATGAAACGCTCGTCAGGGATGTTTTCGGGGCGGATGTCGTCGATCTTGTCGGTCGTCAGGATGGTGCGGATCAGATGCTCGGACCCGATTCGCGCCGCCACCCACGGGCGCACCGCCACCTTGTCCGCCAGTTGCGTATGGATCGGCGCGATGCCGTGCAGCTTCAGCCAGTTGACCTTTTCGCTCAGCAGCGCGGGCTGCTTCAGGTCGGGGTAGAAGCCGAACAGGTGCCAGTAATTGCGCCGCACGACCCATGTGTCGGGCATCAGATCGCGCAGGGCCAGATGCACGCGGCGCAGCAGGGAAGGCCGCGCCGGCGCGGCGGATGGCGGGGGCGTTGCGGCGCTTTCGGGCATATCTGCTTCGGCCTTTGCGGTGTTGACACTCGGGGCCGAACCTTTGCAGAGGGCGGGGGCGGGGATCGGGCCGTCGCGGGGCATCATTGCGGCGCCCGGCATGCCCCGCAAGACCGGACCGTTCCAGAGGAGGCGCGCTGATCATGCCCGCTGCCCCCCCGCCGAAACCCGCCCGCAAGCCGGCCCGCGCGTGGCAGCGGATGCTTTCTGGCCGGCGGCTCGACCTGCTGGACCCGACGCCGGTGGACATCGAGATCGAGGATATCGCGCACGGGCTTGCCTTCGTGGCGCGCTGGAACGGGCAGACCACGGGGGACTGGCCCTATTCGGTGGCCGAGCATTCGCTGCTGGTGGAGACGTTGTTCGCCCAAATCGGGCCGCAGCCGGCGAAGTGGCGGCTGGCGGCGTTGTTGCACGATGCCCCGGAATATGTGATCGGCGACATGATCAGCCCGGTCAAGGCGGCCGTCGGCCCGGATTACGGTGCGCTGGATGCGCGGCTGTCGGCGGCGATCCACATCCGCTTCGGCTTGCCGGCGGTGCTGCCCGAGGCGGTGAAGCGCACGATCAAGCGCGCCGACAGGGTCTCGGCATGGCTGGAGGCGACGCAGATCGCGGGCTTTTCCGCCGCCGAAGCCGACCGCTTTTTCGGGCGCCCCGACCCGGGCCTTGTGGCCGGGCGGCATATCGCGCCGCGCCCGCCGGCCGAGGTGCGCGCGGCCTTCACCATGCGGCACGCCGAATTGCAGGCAGCGGCCGATAGCGACCGACCGGGGCTGACCGGGCGGTGACCTGATTGCGCGCCTGCGGCGCAAGCCCTTTTTTTTGCGCGCGCGGCGCGGCTTGCCATTGGGCGGCGAGCGGCGTCTGTCGCCTCGCGTGCGGCCGGCCGTGACGTTCGGCTTGCGCTTTGGCGCAAAGCGGGCTCATTCTGGGCCATGACGGAAACAGCCGCGCCCCCGCCCTTTCCCGCCTGGTCCGATGTGGCGGCCGATCTGATCTCCGTGGCCGCCGGCCGCGCGGCGGCCGAGATTCTGGTGACCGGCGGGCGCGTCGTGAACGTGCAGACCCGCGAGGTGCTCGACGGCTGGGAGGTCGCGATCGCGCGCGGGCGTTTCGCCTATGTCGGGCCCGATGCCAGCCATTGTCGCGGCCCGCAGACCCGCGTCATTGACGCCGCCGGGCGTTTCGTCATCCCGGGGCTGTGCGACGGGCACATGCATATCGAATCGGGCATGCTGACGCCCGCGGAATTCGCCGCCGCCGTCATCCCCCACGGCACCACGACGATGTTCGTGGACCCGCACGAGATTGCCAATGTCCTCGGCCTGCGCGGTGTGCGGCTGATGCATGACGAGGCGTTGCTGCAGCCGGTCAACATCTTTACCCAGATGCCCAGTTGCGCGCCCTCCGCCCCCGGGCTGGAGACGACGGGCCACGAGATCACGCCCGAGGATGTGGCCGAGGCCATGACCTGGCCCGGCATCATCGGGCTGGGCGAGATGATGAACTTTCCCGGGGTGATCAATACCGATCCCAAGATGCTGGCCGAGATCGCCGCGACCCAGCGCGCCGGCCGCGTCGTGGGCGGGCATTATGCCTCGCCCGATCTGGGGCCGGCCTTTCATGCCTATGCCGCGGGCGGGCCGGCGGATGACCATGAGGGCACGCGCGAGCAGGACGCCATCGCCCGGATGCGGCAGGGGATGCGGGCGATGCTGCGGCTGGGCAGCGCATGGTATGACGTGAAGGACCAGATCACCGCGGTGACCGAGCGCGGGCTCGACCCGCGCAACATGATCCTGTGCACCGACGATTGCCATTCCGGCACGCTGGTCGATGACGGGCATATGAACCGGGTGGTGCGCCATGCCATCGATTGCGGCGCCGATCCGCTCCTCGCGTTGCAGATGGCCACGATCAACACCGCCACCCATTTCGGCCTGGAACGCGACCTGGGCAGCATCGCCCCGGGCCGGCGCGCCGATCTTGTCCTGACATCCGACCTGAGTGCACTGCCGGTGGAGCTTGTGCTGGCGCGCGGGCAGGTGGTGGCCGAAGCGGGCCGGCTGTTGGCCGATTGCCCGCATCTGGACTGGCCCGAAGATGTGCGCCGCACGGTCCATCTGGGCCGCAGCCTGAAGGCGGCCGATTTCGCCATCCCCGCGCCGGCGGGCGCCCGCGAGGTCACGGCAAGGGTCATCGGCGTGGTGGAAAACCAGGCGCCCACCCGGGCGCTGACGGCGCGGATGCCGGTGCTGGGCGGGCATGTCCATGCCGATGCGGAGCGCGACATCGCCCAGATCGCGCTGGTGGAACGTCACCGCGGCACGGGCGGGGTGGTCAATGGGCTGGTCTCTGGCTTCGGCTATGGCGGGCGGATGGCCATGGCCTCGACCGTGGCCCATGACAGCCACCACATGATCGTTGTCGGCACGTGCCCGGGGCATATGGCCAAGGCCGCGAACCGGCTGGGCGAGGTGGGCGGCGGTATCACGCTATGGCGCGACGGCGCTGAAATGGCGCTGGTTCCGCTGCCGATCGCGGGGCTCATGTCGGACAATCCCGCGCGCGAGGTCGCGGCACAGGCCCGCGCGCTGGGCGAGTCGATGAAGGCCTGCGGTTGCCGGCTCAACAACGCCTATATGCAGCACTCGCTTCTGGCTCTCGTGGTGATCCCGGCCCTGCGGATCTCCGACCTTGGCCTTGTGGATGTGACCCGGTTCGAGATGACCGGGCTTTTCGTGGAAGACCCCGCATGACCTTTCTCGGCCCCCAGTTGACGCAGCACGAAGCCTTCGAGGATGCCGAGGCCGCGGTCGCGCGACTGCAGCAGCTTTATGGCACTGCGACGGAATTCCTGGCCGGCCATTTCGCCGAAGCGCTGGAGGGGCGGCGCCCGGAAAAGCGGGTGCGCGCCTTTTATCCGGAGGTCCGGCTGATCGTGTCCAGCCACGCCAAGGCCGACAGCCGCCTGAGCTTCGGCCATCTGGCCGAACCGGGCACCTATGCCACGACCATCACCCAGCCGAAGCTGTTCGAAGCCTACTTGCGCCAGCAAATCCGTTTGCTGATCGCAAATCACGGCGTCCCGGTGATGATCGGCCCCTCGCAGACGCCGATTCCGGTGCATTTCGCCCTGACCGGGCGCGCGGAACTGAATGTGCCGCAGGAAGGCGTGCTGGATTTCCAGCTGCGCGATGTTTTCGACGTGCCCGATCTGTCGAGCACGAACGACGATATCGTCAACGGCCTCGCGCGCCCGGGGCCGGACGGTGCGCGCCCGCTCGCGCCGTTCACGGCGCAGCGGGTGGATTACTCGCTGGCGCGGCTGGCGCACTACACCGCGACCGCGCCCGAGCATTTCCAGAACCATGTTCTGTTCACCAACTACCAGTTCTATGTCGATGAATTCGAAGCTTTTGCCCGCCGGGCGCTGGCCGATCCCGCAAGCGGGTATACGGCGCTCGTGGGGCCCGGCAACTGCGTGATCACGGAGCCGGATGCGGCCCTGCCGTTGCCTGCGCGACTGCCGCAGATGCCGACATATCACCTCAAGCGGCCGGAGGGGGCGGGGATCACGCTGGTCAATATCGGGGTCGGCCCGTCGAACGCCAAGACGGCGACGGACCATATCGCCGTGCTGCGGCCCCATGCGTGGCTGATGGTCGGGCATTGCGCGGGGCTGCGCAACAGCCAGCGGCTGGGTGATTTCGTGCTCGCCCATGCCTATTTGCGCGAAGACAACGTGCTCAACGAGGATCTGCCGGTCTGGGTGCCGATCCCGGCTCTGGCCGAGATCCAGATCGCGCTGCAGGAAGCGGTGGCCGAGATCACGCAACTCGACGGGTTCGAATTGAAGCGGATCATGCGCACCGGCACCGTCGCCACGATCGACAACCGCAACTGGGAATTGCGCGACCAATCCGGCCCCGTGCACCGGCTTTCGCAATCGCGGGCTGTGGCGCTCGACATGGAAAGCGCCACGATCGCGGCCAACGGTTTTCGATTTCGCGTGCCCTATGGCACCTTGCTTTGCGTTTCGGACAAGCCCCTGCACGGGGAGTTGAAGTTGCCGGGCATGGCGACCGAATTCTATCGCACGCAGGTGGCCGCGCATCTGCGCATCGGGATCCGCGCGATGGAGCGGCTGCGCGAGATGCCGTTGGAGCGGATTCACAGCCGCAAATTGCGAAGTTTCGAGGAAACGGCCTTCCTCTGAGCGGATTTTTGCACGCAACGGTCATGTTTTCATGGGCGGCGCGCCGGTTCGTCATTGTGCCTTGGCCCAAGATGGGGCTAGATGCGCGCCGAACCCACACCCGAGACGAAATCGGGGCATGACCGTAACGAGGAGATTGCAGATGACCAAACCGATGACGAAGACTCAGCTGGTGGCTGCGCTGGCCGAAGAGATGGGCGCAGACAAGAAGACCGCGAGTGCCGCGCTCGACGCCGTGACCGCGATTGTCACGCGCGAGGTTTCCGGCGGCGGCGCCGTCACGTTGCCCGGCATCGGCAAGGTCTTTTGCCGCGCCCGCCCCGAGCGTCTTGTCCGCAACCCCGCCACGGGCGAGCAGATCACCAAACCCGCCGACAAGGCCGTGAAGGTGACCATCGCCAAGGCGCTGAAAGACAGCGTGAACGGCTGAGCATGTCGTCATCCGGCCCGGGGCGCGAACCCGGGCCATTGCTGGGCCGCCCGCGGGCGGCCTTTTGCATTGCAGGTGCCGTGCGCTGCGGCGTCAGCCGGTTCCGGGGCGGTCGCCGCGATCCTCCGACAGGATCAGCGCGCCGCGCCACAACTGCCGGACCAGGTCGGTCTGGCTGCGCAGGCCGGTCTTGGCGTAGATCTGCTTGGAATAGTGGCGCGCGGTCTCCAGCGTCAGGCCCAGACGCGCCGCGGCATCGCGCAGGGTATCGCCCTGCCCGAGGGCGCGCGCAAGCCGGGCCTCGGGCAGGGTGAGGCCCAGCGCCCGGGCAATGATGCGCGGGCCGGGCAGCGCCTGATCGGTGTCCCGCAGGTATCCGACGCGCCCGCCATCCGCGCGGGGCTCGACCAGCATCTCGGCATGCGGGGCGAGCTTTCGCAGGGGCTGCGCTTCGGACAAGAGGTCCGGCTGCGCGACCGCGGGCAGGCGGGCGAGAATATCGCCCGCGACCGGGTCGCAAGCGGTCATCCGGCCGCGGCAATCCCACGCCACCATGCCGGTGCCGAGCCTGCGCAGCAAGGCCCGGGACCGGGCCGCATCCTCCGCCGTCGTGCCGAGGCGCGCGGCCAGATCAAGCGCCTGCGCCAGATGTGGCGCAAGGGCGGCAAGGGCTGCGCTGTGCGCCGCGCGAAATGCGCCGCGCCTGCGCAACAGGACCACCCAGGCGTAGCCATCGGCCAGCCGCAGGCCGAGCGCGCGCAGGTCCGCGGCCGGCGGGCCGAGGTCCGGCACGACCGGACGCTCCGACAATTCCTCGCCCGTATAGACCCGCCCGAACCGCAACAAGGCCAGACCCTGCGGCATGGGGCGGTCGTGCGGGCCGTCGTCGCCCCAGCCTTGCAGCGGCAGGTGAAGGCGTGCGCTGTCGGCCTGCAGGTATTCGCACAGCGCGCGCAGCATACCGGGCCAGTTGCCCACCGTCGCGCCCGCCTGTGAAATCGCCAGAAGAACGGCTGTGTCTTGCGCCGTGAGCATCCGCGAGTTTCCTTCTGCGTTTCAGCCTCCCATATGGGAGGTGCGCTTTTTCTACGGCATCGTTATGACGTGGCCAAACGGTTTCGTGTCAAAGGTCTCCCGCACATGTCGATCATCACCCTGACCCACCTGCAACGGCTGGAAGCCGAGGCGATCCACATCATGCGCGAGGTCGTCTGCGAGGCGGAAAAGCCCGTCATGCTCTATTCGGTAGGCAAGGATAGCGCGGTGATGCTGCATCTGGCGAAAAAGGCCTTCTTTCCCGCGCCGCCGTCCTTTCCGCTGCTGCATGTGGATACGACGTGGAAATTCCGCGACATGTATGCGCTGCGTGACCGGGCCGCGCGCAAGGCGGGAATGCAATTGATCGTACACCAGAACCCCGAGGCGCTGCGGCAGGGGATCAACCCGTTCGATCATGGCAGCCTGCACACCGACATGTGGAAGACCGAAGGCCTGAAACAGGCGCTCGATCTGCATGGCTTCGATGCGGCCTTCGGGGGTGCCCGCCGCGACGAGGAAAAGAGCCGCGCGAAAGAGCGGATCTTCAGCTTTCGCACCGCCAGCCACCGCTGGGATCCGAAGAACCAGCGCCCGGAGCTTTGGCGCAGCTACAACGCGCGCAAGAACAGGGGCGAGTCGATGCGGGTTTTCCCGCTGTCGAACTGGACCGAACTGGACATCTGGCAATACATCCATCTCGAACAGATCGAGATCGTGCCGCTTTACTACGCTGCCGAGCGCCCGACGGTCATGCGCGACGGCCTATTGCTCATGGTCGATGACGACCGCTTTCCGCTGAATGGCGAAAAGCCGGTGATGCGTTCGGTCCGGTTCCGGACGCTGGGCTGCTACCCGCTGACCGGCGCGGTGGAAAGCCGCGCGCAGACCCTGCCCGAAATCATTCAGGAGATGCTGCTGACCACCACATCGGAACGTCAGGGCCGGGCGATAGACCACGATCAGGCCGCCTCGATGGAAAAGAAGAAGCAGGAGGGCTATTTCTGATGACCGAGGTATATCGGACCGATGCGCTGATCGCCGAGGATATCGACGCCTATCTCGACGCCCACCAGCACAAGACCATGCTGCGTTTCATCACCTGCGGCTCGGTCGATGACGGCAAGTCCACGCTGATCGGGCGGCTGCTATATGACAGCAGGATGATCTTCGAGGATCAGCTTGCTACGCTGGAGGCGGACTCGCGCCGCCTCGGCACGCAGGGCGAAGCGATGGATTTCGCGCTCCTGGTGGATGGCCTGGCCGCCGAGCGCGAGCAGGGGATCACCATCGACGTGGCCTATCGCTTTTTTGCCACCGAAAAGCGCAAGTTCATCGTGGCCGACACGCCGGGGCATGAGCAATATACCCGCAACATGGTCACCGGTGCTTCTACCGCCGATCTGGCCGTGATCCTGATCGACGCGCGCAAGGGCGTGCTGACCCAGACGCGGCGGCACAGCTATCTGGCGCATCTGCTGGGCATCCGGCATCTGGTGCTGGCCGTCAACAAGATGGATCTGGTGGGTTATGACCGTGCCGTCTTCGACCGGATCGTGGCCGATTACCGGGCTTTCGCCGACAGCATCGGGATCACCGATTTCACCGCGATTCCGATTTCCGGCCTTGCGGGCGACAACATCACCAGCCGCAGCACCGCGACCCCGTGGTATGCGGGGCCGGCGCTGCTGGAGCATCTGGAGGAGGTGGAACTTGACCAGACCGCCGATCAGCGCAGCCCATTCCGCATGCAGGTGCAATGGGTCAACCGGCCCGATCTGGACTTTCGCGGCTTCGCCGGCACCATCGCTTCCGGGCAGGTCCGCAAGGGTGACGGGATCCGGGTGCTGCCCTCGGGCAAGACCTCGGCCATCGCGCGAATCGTGACGGCGGATGGCGAACCGGAGGCCGCTGTGGCAGGCGCCGCCGTGACCCTGTGTTTCACCGATGAAATCGATTGCTCGCGCGGGCAGATCGTAACGGCCGCACAAAGCCCGGTGGAGACCGCCGACCAGTTCGAGGCGACACTGATCTGGATGGACGAGGATGCGATGGTCCCGGGCCGCGCCTATTGGCTGAAGATCGGCCCGCTGACCGTCAGCGCCAGCGTCGCGGCGCCCAAGTATCAGGTCAATGTGAACACGATGGAGCATCTGGCGGCCAAGACGCTGGACCTCAACGCGATCGGGGTGGTCAATGTCACCACCGACCGCGACATCCCCTTCGCCCCCTATGCCGAATGCCGCGATCTGGGCGGCTTCATCCTGATCGACAAGCGGACCAACCGCACATTGGGGGCCGGGCTGATCCACTTCGCCCTGCGCCGGTCGCAGAACATCCACTGGCAGGCGACCGATATCGGCCGCGAACATCACGCGGCGATGAAGAACCAGACGCCGATGGTTCTGTGGATGACCGGGCTTTCGGGTTCGGGCAAATCCACCATCGCCAATCTGGTGGAAAAGAAGCTCGCGCGGATGAACCGCCACACCTTCCTGCTGGACGGAGACAACGTGCGCCACGGGTTGAACAAGGACCTGGGCTTCACCGATGCCGACCGGGTGGAGAATATCCGCCGGGTTGGCGAGGTGGCGAAGCTGATGGTCGATGCCGGGCTGATCGTCATCACGGCCTTCATCTCGCCCTTCCGCGCGGAACGCGAAATGGTGCGCAACATGATGCAGCCGGGTGAATTCGTGGAGATTTTCATCGACACGCCGCTCGAAGAGGCCGAGGCGCGCGACGTGAAGGGCCTTTATGCAAAGGCACGGGCGGGGAAGCTCAAGAACTTCACCGGGATCGATTCACCCTATGAGGTGCCGGAAAACCCACATCTGCGCATCGACACCACGTCGATGAGCCCCGAAGACGCGGCCGATCTGATCATCAGCCGGCTGATCCCCTGACAGCGGTCCGACACGTGCGCAAGGCGTCAGGGCCTATCGTCGCCCGCCAGCAATTCCTCTCGTGTCAGGCGAAAGTCCGACGCGATCCAGCGGTTCTCCAGCCGGCGCAGGAGGGCGCCCAGTTCGGGGCCGGAGACATCCCGCGCCAGATCGGCGGTCCGCAGGGGAAAGCGCACGCCTGCGCCGCGTGCGATTTCGGCGCGCCAGCCTTCGGGCGGCGATGCGGGTTGGATCGCGGCGCGGGCGAGTACGATATCCTCGGCAAGCGCCGCGCCGTGGCGATAGCCCAGTTCGGCCGCCCCGGCCTGTGACTCCGCTGCCTTGCGCAGGGTGGTGAGGCTGCGTGCCTCGGCCCGCGACAGCCGCAGCCTTTCGGCCTCTGCCGTGCCGCCAAGCACCGCAAGGCGCCGCAGCCACGGCCCCGTGTGCCCCTTTTCCAGCTGCACCAGCGTCGCCAGCGCCTGCGCGCCGGCCCCGGGCAGGACGCGCGCCAGAACGCCGGCCCCGTCCATCGCGGCGACGGCGGGCGCCGGGTCCGGCGCGGCGAGAAGCTTGCGCATCTCGGCGCCGATGCGTTCGCGCGACAGGGTCGAAACGCCATCCGCCGCGGCAGCGCAGGCGGCCAGTCCAACCGGATCAAGGCCCGACTCCTGCCGGCCATACCATGCGTGAAAGCGGAAATACCGCAGAATGCGCAGGTAATCCTCGGCGATCCGGGCGCCGGCATCGCCGACGAACCGGACCCGCCGCGCCGTCAGATCGGCCAGCCCCTCGCCCAGCGGATCGAGCACCGCCCCCTCCGGCGTTGCATAAAGCGCGTTCATGGTGAAATCGCGCCGTGCCGCATCTGCGCATATATCGTCGGAAAAGGCGACGGTCGCATGGCGACCGAAAGTCTCCACGTCACGCCTGAAGGTTGTGACCTCATGGGCGAGATCACCACAGACCACGGTGATCGTGCCATGGGCCAGACCCGTGGGCACCGCCTTCATCCCCGCGCCCGCGACCAGCGCGATGACCCGCTCGGGCCGGGCATCGGTGGCGATGTCCACATCGGCCACCGCCTCGCCCAGCAGATCGTTGCGCACGCACCCGCCCACAAAAAGCGCCCTGTGCCCGCCGCCTGAAAGCGCCGCGCAGACCGCCTGCGTCTCGGACCGCCTTGCCCAGTCGCCGGATATCCGCATCCTTCCCCCGCCTCACTGTCCGAGGCGCTCTGCCAGCCCCCGCAACATCCGCGCCGTGGCGCCCCAGATGTAATACGGCCCCCAAGGCAGCACGAAATACGCGCGATCCTGCCCCAGCCAACGGCGCCTCTCCACGCGGTAGTGGCGCAGGTCGGACACGAAATCCAGCGGAACGGTGAAAACCTCGGCCACCTCGCCCGCCTCGGGGCGCGGCGCATGGCGCCCGTGGATACGTGCCAGCACCGGCGTGACGGCGAAGCCGGTGACGGTTTCGTGGCTGTCGAGCGTGCCGATCACCTCGGCCCGGTCACGCGGCAGCCCGATCTCTTCCTCGGCCTCGCGCAGCGCGGTCGCGACAAGGCCCGCGTCCTGCGGTTCGGGCTTGCCTCCCGGCAGGGCGATTTGGCCGGGATGGTGGCGCAGGCGGGACGAGCGTTTGGTCAGGAAAAGCTCCACCCCGTGCGAACCGGTCTGAAACGCCACCAGCACCGCCGCGGGCCGCAGCCGCCGGTTGGCCGGCAGTTTCAGCGCCGGGTTCAGATCGTAATCGGACGAGGGCGGCCTCGGCCGGCCCACCGCCGCGCGCAGGGCGTCGAAAACCGCCTCAGCCATCGCCGCGCGCGGCTTCGGCCTCGAAGCCGAGGGTTTCCGGCGCGAATTTGTAATGGGCGCCGCAGAACTGGCAATCGGCGGTCACGATCCCTTCGGGCGTCGTCATCGTGGCGATGTCGCGGGCGGAATAGATC
>SKUV01000135.1 GCA_007129775.1 Paracoccaceae bacterium
AAGGCGGCCAGCACCGCTTCGGCGGCGGCGGCGGGGGGCAGGCGGCCCGCGACCACTTCGCGCCCCATCTCGGCCATGCGCGCCTGCGCGCCCGCATCGGCGCGCAGGCGCGCCAGCAGGGCCTCGCGCACCTCCTGCTCGAACCAGTGGCGTGCCTGTGCGGCGCGGCGTTCGCGCCAGTGGCCCTGTTGCCGGCGCCACTCCGCCAGCGCCGAAATCTCATACCACGCCTCCGCCAGCCCGCCCTCTTCCAGGGCCGAGACGCACAGCGCCTTCGGGAAGCCTTCGGGGTCCTGCGGGCGCCGCCGCATCAGGCGCAGCGCGCCGGCGTAATCGGCACGGGTGCGGCTTGCCGCCGCCTTCAACTCCCCATCCGCCTTGTTGACGAGGATCAAATCCGCCGCTTCCATGATCCCGCGCTTGACTCCCTGCAACTCGTCACCCCCCGCCGGCGCAAGCAGCAGCACGAAGACATCGGACAATTCCGCCACCACCGTCTCGGATTGGCCGACGCCCACGGTCTCGATCAGCACCACGTCGAAACCGGCGCCCTCGCACAGGGCCACCGCATCGCGAGTGCGGCGGGCGACCCCGCCAAGCTGCGTCTGGCTGGGCGAGGGTCGGATAAAGGCGCCCTGCGCCCGCGCCAGCCGCTCCATCCGGGTCTTGTCGCCAAGGATCGACCCGCCGGAGCGGGCCGAGCTGGGGTCCACCGCCAGCACCGCCACGCGCAGGCCACGCGCCACAAGCATCATCCCGAACGCTTCGATGAAAGTGGATTTGCCCACCCCCGGCGTGCCCGAAAGGCCGATGCGCAGGGCCTCGCGTCCGGCGCCCGCAACCCCGGCCAGAAGATCGGCAGCCCGCGCGCGATGGTCGTCACGCCCGCTTTCCACAAGCGTGATCGCCCGGGCGAGCGCCCGACGCTCCCCCGCGATCACCCGGGCTGCCAGTTCATCCGTTTCCATCCGCGCACCACCTCGAAACCCGCCACCACCGGCCCTGCGCGGCTCCGCCTCGCTCGCGCGGAATACCGCCACACCGCGCTGGCGTCACCGGAACGTGACGGCGGCGCGATTTGCGCGCCCCTACATCCGGTGTAACGATGACCGCGCAGGCACTCACCGGAGTCAGGCCCATGACCTTTCGTCTCCTTCAGCATCTTTCACCCTTTCCCGCCGGCTTCAAGCCGCTCGGGATGGCGCTTGCGCTGGGGCTTGTCGCGACGCTGCCCGCCGAGGCGCCCGCGGCAGAGACGCGCGAGCAGGCGAGCTTCGATCTGGAACTGCGCGGCGTGCGCGCCGGCCGGCTCCAGTTTTCGGCAACCTCCACGCCGCAGGCCTACAGCGCCGCGGTGCGACTGCAAAGCACCGGGCTGGTCAATCTCGTGCGCAGCATGCGGTATGACGGGCAGGCGCAGGGCCGTATCGTATCCGGCCAGCCCGTGCCGCAGCGCCACCAGAACGCCTATGACAACGGCCGCAGGGAAACCAGCATGCTGCTGGAATTCGCCAACCATACCCCCGTCCGGGTGGAGCGCGAGCCCGACCGCGAATTGCAGCCGCATGACCTCGACCCGGCCAGCCAGACCGGCACGATGGATATCGTCACCGCGCTTTTCGCCGTCTTCCGCGAGGTACCGCGCGATTCGGTCTGCAACCTTGATCTGGCGATGTTCGACGGGCGGCGGCGGACGCAGCTTGTGGTCGGCGCGCCTGTGACATCGGGCGCGGGCGTGACCTGCGCCGGCGAATACCGCCGGGTGGCGGGCTTTCCCCCGGAGGATATGGCCGAGCGCACGAACTATCCCTTCACTCTGGTCTACATGCCCGGCGACAACGGTCTGATGCAGTTGCGCCAGGTGGATATGGAAAGCACCCAAGGCCGCGGCCGGCTGATCCGGCGCTGAGGCGGCGGCTGCCCGCCAACGCGCCGCTGCGGCGCTTCAGAGCCCCCTGACCAGCCCCACATGGGCCCCACATAGGCCCGACATGGGCCCGACATTGGCGGCCCGTCACTCCGATCCCGGGTCGTGCTCCTCCGCGGCTTTTCTTGCGAGCGCAAGGGAAACCGCGGCCACCAGATCGCCCGCCGCCGCGGGCTTGGCCAGAACAGCATCGAACAGCGGCCTGTCACGGCCGGCCTGATCGGGCAGCGCGGTCACGAGAACGCACGGCAGATCGGGCCGCAGCGCGCGGGCCCGGCCGGCAAGCTCCGCGCCGGTCAGGCCGGGCATGTCCTGATCTGTGATCAGCACATGCCAGTCGTGCGGGCTTTCGTGCAGCGCCTCGAGCGCCTCGAACGGGTCGCAGGTGCCCACCGCATTGGCGCCCGCGGTATCGAGCATCGCACCCAGCACCGCACAGACATCCGGCGCATCATCGACCACCAGCGCAACGACACCGTCCAGCCGCCCACCCGGCGCATCGCTGTCGATCACGGGCAGCGGGCCGTCCTGCGCGGGCGTCAGCGGCCAGAGGATCGTGATGCGCGTGCCTGCGCCCGGGGCGCTGTCGATGCGTAGCGCGGCATCGTTGTCGCGCACCAGCCCGGCGACGATGGCAAGGCCCAGCCCGGTGCCGCCGTCATCGCCCTTTGTGGTGAAATAGGGCTCGAAGATACGCGCCCGCGCCGCCGCGTCGATCCCGGGGCCGGTATCACAGACCGAGAATGCCAGATAACTGCGCCCCGGGACGATGCGCCCCAGATCGGGCGCTTCGCACAGCGCCTCGGGCAGTGCGGGAGCCAGCGACAGCACGATCTCGCCCGGCGCCCCGCCAAGCGCATCGCGGCTGTTGATGGCGAGGTTGAGCACCACCTGCAGCACATCGGTCGGATCGGCATAGGCGATCTGGGGCGTATCCGGCAGATCCAGCCGCAGGCGATAATGCCATGGCAGCCCCGGCACCATCAGTTGCACCGCCTCGGTCAGCGGCACCCGCAGGTCGAGCGCCTCGCGCTGCGCCCGCCGGCCGCCCAGATCGCGCAGCCGCGCCACCAGCGCCCCCGCCCGCGACGCCGCACCCGTGATCCGCGCCGTTTCGGCCCGTGTCTGGGCGCAGGCCGTCGCGCGCGCCTCGATCATCGCGACGGACCCCGTAATCACGGCGAGGAAATTGTTGAAATCATGCGCCAGCCCGGCGGCAAGCTGGCCGATCACCTCGCGCCGCTGCGCCTGCTGCAATTGCTCGCGCAGGCGCAGCCGTTCGGCCGCATTGCGGCGGCGCCGGCTGATGTCATGGGCAATCCAGATCGCGCCGCCGTCGGGGTTCAGGGTCAGCGAAAGCTCCTGCTCCAGCGGCGCGCCGTCGTGGCGCTGGCCAATCACTTCACCGCGCCAGTCACCCCGCCGCAGCAGGCGCGGCATCGCATTGCGCTGCAGCCAGCTTGCGGTTTCGGTGGCGTAGATATCGGCCCAGCCCATGGCGCGGATATCGGCCTCGGGGTCGATGGCGAACATCGCGCGCTGGCTGGGATTGACATAAACGAAACGGCCCGCGGCATCGGTGATGGCAATGCCGTCGCGCGAACTGTCCATCGCGGCGGCGCGTTCCTCCAGCGCCCGGCGCTCGGCATGCTTCAGCGCGGTGATGTCCACCTGCAGCGCCATGACCCCGCGGAAAGACCCGTCGGCCTCATAGAGCGGCTGGACATCCAGATCGGTCCAGTATTCCTCGCCCGTGCGGGAGCGGTTGAGCATCTCGGCCCGCGCGCCCTGCCCGCGACGCAGGGCGCCCAGCAGCCGTCGCAGCACCCGATGGTCGCTGCCCGGCGCGTGCAGCAGGCGCAGCGGGTTGCGCCCCCGGATACGATCAAGCGACCAGCCGCTGCGCGCCTCGAAGGCCGGGTTGACCCAGTCGATGCGGCCACGCGCATCGGTTACCAGAACGAGGTTGGTGGTGCGCCGCGCCACCTCGCCCAGCCGCGCGATCAGCCGCTGCTGGCGCCGGGCATCGGTGATGTCGCGCAGCACGACCACATGGGCCGGGGCGGATCCGTCGCGCGCCGAGGCCGAAATCTGATACCAACGCGCCGCGGCCCCCTCGCCCACGGAAATCATGCGGCTCTCTGCGCCGCCACCGCGATCGGCAGCCGCCAGTGCCGCGCGCAGCGTCGTCGCGGCAGCCGGCGGTAACGCGGCCTCGAGCGGCGCGCCCACATGTCGGGCAAGCGCCCCGGCAAGGGCATCCGACCGGCTGGCGTGACAGCCCCGCAGGATGCCATCTGCGTCAAGCTCCAGCACCAGATCGGGCAGTGCCTCCAGCGTGGCGCGCATGCGGTCGCGTTCCGCGGTCAGCGCAGCGCGAGCCTGCTCGATCCTTGCCTCGGTCTCGCGGCGCACCAGCAGGGCGGCGATGACATTGGCCACCGAGCGGATCAGAAACACCTCGCCCGGCAGGAAATTCCGCCGTCGGCGCACAGCGTCATAGCCGACGAAGCCCAGAAGCCGGTCGCCGTGGCGCAGCGGTGCGACCAGAAGCGAGCGGATGTTCTGGCTTGAAAGCAGGGGTTTGAGCGGATCATCCCCGGGCAGCGCGGCGACATCGGGGATATGCAACTCGCGGTCGGCGTCGAGGGTCGCGCGCCAGTGGTCCATCATATGCGCCGGCAGGTTCTGCAGCCGCGCGATCATCGGTGTGATGCCCGGTGCAGTCCATTCGTGGGTATTGCTGATCCGGCCTTCCCCGTGCAGGCAGAACACATAGGTCCGGTCCGAGCCGGCGAAGTCGCCGGTGCGGGCCAGCGCGCTGTCGATGGCCGTATCGATCCCGTCCGAGCGGGCGCGCAGCATGTCGTTGTTGATCCCGGTCACCAGCGCCTGCGCCTCGGTCAGGCGGCCGACCGCCTCCTTGACGGCATCGAAAGAGGCCTCCAACGGCTCCTGTCCCGGCCCGGGCAAGGCCCCGTCGCCGGAAATCAGCCCCGTCAGCATCGCATTGCGCCGGGCCAGCCGGATCGTGCCCAGCGCCTGCGCGGCAAGGGCCGCGAGGCGCCGCGCAAGGGTCAGACTGTCGTCATCGAAGGGCGAAGCGCCCGCCCCCCCCAGCAAAACGAGCGTCATCGGCGACGCCCCCGCCACAGGGCGCAGCGGCGCCTGTATCGCCCCACCCACAGGCCCCACCCCTGTTGCTGCGATCCCCTGCGGCAATGCCGCTGCTGCATCGGGCAGAAGCGCCGCGGCGGGCGGCGACTCCGCGGCCCATGCCAGACCCGTCAGCGCAGGTTGCGACGCGGCGATCACGCGCGCCGTGCCGCCGCCATCTGGCCCCACGACCAGCACCGCCGCCACGCCTTCGATCATCCGGGGCGCGTGATCGAACAGCGCGTGAAGCGCGGCATCGGTATCGGCCGCCGCCGCCATGGCATCGAAGGCATCGAACAGACACTCGGACTCGCGCCGCAGGGCCGCTGCGCGCGCGCCCGAAACTCGCGGCGCATCCTCGGCATTGGGCGGGGTCTGATCCTCCATGGCGTATCCCGTCGCATCGCCCGGTGTCGCGGAACCCGGACAGACGAAACTTCGCGCGATCCGTCGCCCGAGTCCATCCGCCCCCCTGCGCGCCCGGAAGCGACCCGGCAGCGCCCCCCTCAGAGCC
>SKUV01000345.1 GCA_007129775.1 Paracoccaceae bacterium
ATTTCACCGTCGAGATCTTTCCCGGCGGCCAGCTTGGCAACGACGCCACCGTTGTCGATGAGATGCGCATCGGAACCGTCGATATCCTGTTCGGCGGTTCGGCGAATGTCGCGCCCTTCGTGCAGGGCTTCGAATTCTTCAGCCTGAACTACCTTTTCGGCGACTTCGAAATCTTCGAGGCCGCCGTCGCCGCCGACAGCCCGGTCACCGACTATCTGCGCCAGACCGTGGCCGATGCCGATGTCGGCATCACGCTTCTGGGGCTTCTGGGCGGCGGAATCCGCAACCTGTCCACCGCGAATGTCCGTGTCGAGACCCCGGCTGATCTGCAGGGTGTGCGGATGCGGGTGGCAGGCTCGCAACTCGACGCCGAGACCTGGGGCGCCTATGGCGCGGTGACCACCTCGCTGCCGTGGACGGAGCTTTATACCGCCATGCAGACCGGCGTGGTCGCGGCCTTCGAAAGCACGCTTTCAGGCTTCTACAGCGCCCGCCATTACGAGGTGGCGCGCTATCACATGCGCACCGAACACCAGTTCATGGTGAGCCACATGTCGATCGCCACCCCGCGGTTCGAGGCGATGTCGCCCGAGGATCAGGAAGCGATCATGGCCGCGGCCGCCAAGGCCACCGCGCACGGCACGCAGGTCGGCGCCGAGGCGGATGCCACCCTGCTCAACACGCTGATGGAGCGCGGCGTCGAGGTGGTTGAGGTCGACAAAGCCCCCTTTATCGAAGCCACGATGGCGCTGCATGACGAATATGCCGAGCGTCTTGGCATGACCGATCTGCTGGAGGTCGTGCGCGAGATGAACGCGCAGTAATCGACGCTGCCGTTGCTTGCCCACCCCGGCGCCACGCGGCGCCGGGGACCCTTTGCCCGACCTTTCACGCAGGTATGCCATGTCAACGGAACGATCAGGGCCGGCGGCGCCCGTTGCGCGACTGGCGCGTGGGCTCCATACCGTGCTGGTCTTCGTGAACAGCTGGGTCGAGCGTGTCTTTCTGACGATAGCGACGCTCTTGTTCGCGATCTTTATCTTCTCGATCATCTACCAGGTGTTCGCACGGTCGATCATGTCGTGGTCTGTCCGCTGGACCGATGAGATAGCGTTGATGTGCTTTATCTGGTCGATCTTTCTGGGCGCCGCGGTCGCCCTGCGGCGCGGAATGCATTACGTCATCGACGTCTTGCCTGCGGGCATGGTCACACCGACCAACGTCTTGCGCCTTTTCGGCACGCTGGCCTGTATCCCGCTGATCTATGTGATGATCTACTATGGCCAGATTTTCGCCGATCTCGGCTGGCGGCAGCGGTCGGTCGCGATGCAATGGCCGCTGTTCTATATCCGCGTTTCGATGCCCATCGCCGGTGCGGCGATGGCGCTTTTCCTGATCGAGGTGATCATCGAGGATGTTCACCGCCTTCTGACCGGGCGGCCCGCTCCGGTCCAGATGGAGGACCTCTGAGCCCATGGCGCCGCCTCCCCCGTTCGTCACGCTGATCGGCTGTTTCCTGCTGTTCATCCTTCTGCGTGTGCCCATCGCCTTTGCCATCGGGCTTGCGTCCATCGTCACGATCATGCAGCTGGGGATCCCGCTGACGTCGGTGATGAACCAGATGTACGCCAGCGTGAATTCGTTCCCGCTTCTGGCGGTGCCGTTCTTCCTGCTGCTGGGGCGGCTGATGAACGACGGCGGCATCACCGACCGTCTGCTGAAGTTCGCCGATGCCTCGGTCGGGCATATCCGGGGCGGTCTGGCCCATGTGAACGTGATGGTGTCGATGATGTTCGCCTCGCTTTCGGGCTCGGGTGCTGCCGATACCGCGAGCGTCGGCGCCGTCATGATTCCGGCGATGAAGAAGGCGGGCTATCCCGCGCCGTTCTCGGTGGCGATCACGGCGGCGTCTTCGGTGCTGGGCGGGGTCATCCCGCCGTCGATCCTGATGGTGATCTACGGCGCTTTCGGCAACGTTTCGATCGGTGCGCTGTTTCTGGGCGGCATCGTGCCGGGCCTGATGATCGGCCTGTCGCAGATGAGCTATGCCTATATCGTGGCGCGGCGGATCGGGCTGCGGCCCGAGGGCGAGTTTTCGATGTGCACGCTGGCGCGCACCGGGCTTGCGGCCTCGCCGCCCGCGGTGCTGCCGATCCTCGTGATCGGGGGGATCACGCTGGGGGTCTTCACCGCGACCGAGGCGGCGGCAATCGCCGTGGGGATCGGGCTGATCCTTGCAATGGTGTTCTATCGCACGATCACGCCCTTCGGGCTGCCCAAGATCCTGTCGGAATCGGTGCTGGCGTATTCGCTGCCGCTCTTTGCGGTGGCGGGTGCGGGGATCATGGGTTGGCTGATCGCCTATCTCGGGATCGCGCGGGAGGTTGCCGAGTTCATCACCGGTGTTACCGATACGCGCATCGGGCTGATGGTGATGGTGGGCGCGTTCCTGCTGCTGGTGGGCACGGTGCTGTCGCCGGTGACCGCGGTGATCATCTTTCTGCCGATCATCCAGCAGATCGCCAATTTCGGCGGGATCGATCAGGTGCATATGGGCCTTGTGGCCTGTCTGACCCTGACCATGGGCCTGATCACCCCGCCCTATGGCATCTGCCTGCTGATCGCGAGCCAGATCGGCGGCGTGTCGATGCCGCGGGCGTTCTGGGCGATCCTGCCGCTTCTGGCGCTGGTGATCACGATCATCCTGCTGGGCATCACCTTTCCGGCGCTTTTCCTGGCCATTCCGTGGACGCTGATGCCCGAGGCCTTCCCGGGCCGCTGATCCGCTGCGGCGCGACTGGCCCTCGGGCGTGGCGGCGGCGTTCAGCCCCAGCCGCGCCCGGAGGCCCGGCGCAATTCCTGCGCCGAGCGGCAGGAGGGATGCGCCTCCAGCAGCGCGGCCATCGCCTCGATCCGCGGCGCGATGCCGAAGGGGGCGAGCCGCTCCGCGGCTTGCCGCACCAGCCCGATGAGGCGGGCATCGTCACAGGCCCCGAGCCGCCTTTGCGCAATCTCCGCCGGTGTCGGGCGGCGCAGGCACAGATAGCTGATGCTGTCGCGCCCCACATGGGCAAGCGGCAGGAAGAAATCCGCGAACAACTCCATCTGCGCGGCGAGCCATGGCTGCAGATCGTGCAGGAAATCCTGCTGCACCACGACCGAGCGCTCCGGGATCAGCGCGCCGAACCACTGTGCGGCGACGAAATCCGCAAGCGCCGTGGATTTCGCGATATCCACCACGAGCACTTCCACCGGTGCCCCGTGCCAGACCTGATCGGTCAGGTCGCCCGGGTGCAGATGCACCGATGCCTGCCACGGCGCCAGCAGATCGCGCACCAGCGGCAGCGCATCCTCGCCCTCGAACGGCGCCACGCCATGGGGATAGAGCAGCTTTTCCTTGGCAAGATCGTTGACGGTGAACCGGTCATAAAGATGCACCCTCGTCGCCCGCCCGGCCCGCGCCACGCCCTGCGCGAGGCAGGCAGCGGAGCCACCGACGAAGGCACCCAGATCGACGATCTCGCCCACCCCCAGTGCCCAGTGTTCGGCCAGCCAGACATAATACTGCCGTTCGATCGGCAGCAGCATCGAGGGCACGCGCTCGGCGACACCAAGGGTCGCGCGGTCGGCGCCGGCCCATGGGGCGGCGTCGAAAATCTCTCGGGCCAGTCGCGGCACATCGCTCATGGGATCGCGATAGCATGCTGCGCCATGCCGCGCCAGAAGCACACGCACCCGCCGCCGGCCCCGTTTTGCCCCTTGATTTCGGCCCGGCGCTGCCGTAGGTCGCACCTGACCTCAGGGGTATAGCTCAGTTGGTAGAGCATCGGTCTCCAAAACCGAGGGTCGGGGGTTCGAGTCCCTCTGCCCCTGCCAGGTCTTCCGCGCCCCAAGCAGAGACCACGCCGCGGCGCGCGGCCGGCCCGGGTTGAAATCGGTACGCCGAGGGGGTATCTGCCCCGCAGGCGGCGACGGAATGGCAGGACGATGGCAAAGACGAACCCCTTTCAGTTCATGCAACAGGTGCGGGCGGAAACCGCCAAGGTCACCTGGCCGAACCGGCGCGAGGTGCTGCTGACGACAGTGATGGTGTTCATCATGTCGGCGCTGACGGCGGTGTTCTTCTTTCTGGTCGATCTGCTGATCCGCACGAGCCTGAGCACGACGCTGTCGTTCTTCGGCTGATCCCGGGCGCGATCCGGGGGCTGCGGATTTCGCCGAAGGTGCCGCCCATGCCCTTGAATCGGGTTCATTTTGGCTGTAGAGCGCGAGGGCTTTTCAGCGGAAATGGCGCACGGGCGATTCGGCAAGTGCGCTGTTTTTTGTTCGGGTTTTGCTGGCAAGGCCCTGAAAATACCGAGAATTCCCGCGCCGGCCGCGCGGATGGCACGAGGTGACGGACGCATGGCGAAGCGGTGGTATTCGGTGAGCGTGCTCTCGAATTTCGAGAAGAAGATCGCCGAGCAGATCCGGCAAGCCGTGGTCGATGCCGGGATGCACGAAGAGATCGAAGAAGTTCTGGTCCCGACCGAGGAAGTGCTGGAAATCCGGCGCGGCAAGAAGGTGACCTCCGAGCGTCGTTTCATGCCCGGCTATGTGCTGGTGCGCATGGAGATGTCGAACCGCGCCTATCACCTGATCAACTCGATCAACCGTGTGACCGGCTTTCTTGGCCCGCAGGGCAAGCCGATGCCCATGCGCGACGAGGAGGTGAATGCGCTTCTGAACCGGGTGGAGCAGACCGAAGGCCAGCCCCGTTCGCTCATCAGCTATGAGGTGGGCGAGCAGGTGAAGGTGGTGGACGGCCCGTTCGAGGGCTTTGCCGGGATGGTCGAGGAAGTGGACGAGGACAACAGCCGCCTGAAGGTGATGGTGTCGATCTTCGGCCGGGCGACCCCAGTCGAACTGGAATTCTCGCAGGTGTCGAAAGGCGAATAACCTGCGCGATGTCGTGGGAGGCAGGCGGGGCGCGCCCCGGATGCCGGACCACTCAACCGAAGACCGCGGCGCTCGCGTGCGCATCGCGGAGGTGAAGAGGAAGGAGAGGCCACATGGCCAAGAAAGTCATCGGGCAGCTGAAGCTGCAAGTGAAGGCGGGGCAGGCCAACCCCTCGCCGCCCGTCGGCCCGGCGCTGGGCCAGCGGGGCATCAACATCATGCAGTTCTGCAAGGATTTCAACGCCCGCACCGCTGATATGGAGCCGGGCGCACCCTGTCCCACGGTGATCACCTATTACCAGGACAAATCCTTCACGATGGAAATCAAGACGCCGCCGGCGTCCCATTACCTCAAGAAGGCCGCGAAACTGTCCGGCGGGTCCAAGACCCCGGGCCGCGCCACTGCGGGCACCGTGACGATCAAGCAGGTGCGCGAGATCGCCGAGGCCAAGATGAAGGATCTGAGCGCCAATGACGTGGAGGGCGCGATGCAGATCATCCTCGGCTCCGCACGGTCGATGGGCATCGAGGTGAAGGGGTAACGTCATGGGCAAGATCGCAAAGCGCATGCAGGCGGCCCGCAAGGCCACACAGGGCAAGGCCGATCTCTCTGTCGAGG
>SKUV01000136.1 GCA_007129775.1 Paracoccaceae bacterium
CAGCACTTGCCATGCAGGACCATCTTCGCGCCGACATCGCGACGCTGGAGGCCGCGCTGTCGGACGAGGAGGCCGCGCGCCGCAGCGCCGAGGCGCTGGCCGCCAGCCTCGATGCCCGGATGCGCGACCGGCTGGCCGCGCTGGAAGCCGAGCTTTCGGAGGCCGAGGCCGCACGGCTGGCCGAACTGGCCGCGCGCGAGGAACTCGCCGCCCGTGCCGCCGAGCTTGAAGCGGGCCTGTCCGAGGCCGAGGCGCGCGCCCTCGCCGAACGCGCCGCCGCCGAGGCGCTGCGCGAACGGCTGGCCAATGTCGAGGCCACCCTGACCGAGGAGGAGGAAGAGCGCCTCGCCCAGCGCGCCGCCGCCGAGGCCTTGCGCGAACGGCTTGCCGGGGCGGAGGCGGAACTGACCGCCATGAGCCTCACGCTGGAAGAACAGCGCAGGCAGGCCGAGGAAACGCTGACAATGCTCGCCGCCGCCCGCACCGATGCCGCACAGGAGGCCGCGGAGGCCGACCGCCGGGAAACCCTGCTGGAAGTGGCGAGGCAGGCGCTGTCCGAAGAGCAGGAGCGCAGCGCCGAGGCGCAGCGCCGCGCGGCCCTTCTGAGCGAACAGGTGCAGGCCCTGCGCCGCGAGATCGGCCAGTTGCAGGACGTGGTGGGCGAGGCGGTGGCCCGCGATGTGGCCGCCCAGACCCAGATCGAGACGCTGGGCCGTGATCTGAACGTGGCCCTTGCCCGCGCCGCTGCCGAGGCGCAGCGGGCCCGCGCGCTGGAAGAGGCCGAACGCCGGCGTCTGGAGGAAGAAGCCCGGCAACTGGAGCGCTATCGGTCGGAATTCTTCGGCCTTTTGCGCGACATTCTTGCCGGGCGCGAGGGCGTCAGCATCGTCGGCGACCGGTTCGTCTTTTCCTCCGAGGTGCTGTTCGATCGCGGCTCGGTCGAACTGGCCGCCGAGGGCCGCGCCCAGATCGCCAACGTGGTCGAGATCCTGTCCGAAGTCGCCCGCGACATCCCGCCGGAAATCGACTGGATCATCCGCGTCGATGGCCATACCGACAACATCCCGCTGTCGGGCGCGGGGCAATTCGCCGACAATTGGGAACTCAGTCAGGGGCGCGCCCTGTCAGTGGTGCGCTACATGATCGAGCAACTTGATTTCCCGCCCGACAGGCTGGCCGCCACCGGCTTTGGTGAACACCGCCCCGTGGCCGACAACATGCTGGAGTCCGGCCGCGCTCAGAACCGGCGGATCGAGCTAAAGCTGACCGAACGCTGACGCGATGCGGCGGGCCGGCGATGGCTCAGTTGTCGCCCGGCGGGCTTTCGGCGGCCCCCGCCTCGGCGCGCAGGATCCCGGTGCCCCAGTCGGCGCAGCGCGCGGCCAGCGGCGCGGGCGGGTCGGCATCTGTCACGATGGCTGAGATGTGCGACAGATCGCCCACCAGCACCGGCGCGGTGCGGCGAAACTTGCCGGCATCGGCCACCAGCAGGCTGCGGCGGGCATGGGCGATCATGGCCTGGGTGATGCGCACCTCGCGCGGGTCGTAATCCAGAAACTCGCCCACGGGGCTGATCGCCGAGGCGCCGATCACCGCCACATCGGGCCGGAATCGCGCAATTGCATCAAGCGTCACCTCGCCCACGAGCCCCGCATCCCCCGCCCGCACCACGCCGCCCGCGACGATCACCTGCGCCTCCGGGTTGGCAGCGAGAATCGTCGCCACGTTGAGGTTGTTGGTGACCACCATCAGCCCGCGATGGCGGGTGAGGGCGCGGGCGACGGCCTCGGTCGTGGTGCCGATGTTGAGGAAAAGCGAGGTTCCGGGCGCGATTTCGGCCGCGACCCGTGCGGCGATGGCGGCCTTTCCGCGCGCGTTCATGGCGCGGCGCGCCTCATAGCCGATATTCTCGGCCCCCGAGGGCAGCACCGCCCCGCCATAGACCCGCGTCAGCCTGCCCTTGTCGCACAATTCGGCCAGATCGCGCCGGATCGTCTGCAGCGTGACACCAAAGGCCGCCGCCAGCCCCTCCACCGTCACCGCCCCGTCGGCACGCGCCCGGGCGAGGATTTCGGCCTGTCTGAAGTTCTGCGCCATGGCGCCCCATAATCTGCGACAAAGCGAACATGAACAACTGCAAACCGAACGCAAACCTTGACCATACCGCGCAGGGCTTCGATAGTGCCGCCGTTGCAGCAAAAGGACAGCCATGACAGGGCAGGACACCGAGACCGCCGATCTGATCATCATCGGCGGCGGGATCAACGGCGCGGGCATCGCGCGCGACGCGGCCGGGCGCGGGCTGCGCGTGGTGCTGGCCGAAAAGGGCGATCTGGCGCAGGGCACCTCCTCGGCCTCGACCAAGCTCTTCCACGGGGGGCTGCGCTATCTGGAGTTCTTCGAATTCGGGCTGGTGCGCAAGGCGCTGGCCGAGCGCGAGGTTCTGTTGCGCGCCATGCCCCATATCGCATGGCCCATGCGCTTCGTGCTGCCCTATCACCCGAACATGCGCTTTGCCGGCGATACGCCGACCTCCAGGCTGCTGGCGCGGGTGATGCCGTGGATGAAGGGGCGACGGCCGGCATGGCTGATCCGGGCAGGGCTGTTCCTGTATGACCGGCTGGCGGGCCGGGGTATCCTGCCGGGCACCCGCAGCCTCGATCTGGCGCGCGACCCGGCCGGGCGGGCGCTGCGGCCGGAGTTTCGCAAGGCCTACGAATATTCCGATTGCTGGGTGGACGATTCGCGCCTCGTGGTGCTGAACGCGCGCGACGCGGTCCAGCGCGGGGCCGAGGTTCTGACCCGCCACGAGGTTATCGCGGCCGAGCGTCACGGCGATCACTGGGCCGTCACCCTGCGCCGCGCCGACGGCCGCACGATCATCCGCCGGGCGCGGGGGCTGGTGAATGCCGGGGGGCCTTGGGTGGGCGAGATCCTGACCGGAACGCTGCGGCTGAACAGCCGCGAAAAGGTGCGGCTGGTCCGCGGCAGCCATATCGTGACCCGGCGGCTGTTCGATCACGACAAGGCCTATTTCCTGCAGGGCGAGGACGGGCGCATCATCTTCGCCATTCCCTATGAGAATGATTTCACCCTGATCGGCACAACCGATCAGGAGCACGAGGGCACGGCGTCATCGGTGCGCTGCACCGAGGCCGAGCGCGATTATCTTTGCGCCTTCGCCAGCCGCTATTTCCGCGAGGACGTGACGGCGCAGGATGTGGTCTGGTCCTATTCCGGGGTGCGTCCGCTCTATGATGACGGGGCCACGTCGGCCACCGCCGCCACGCGCGATTACGTGCTGTCGCTCGATACGGCAGGGCCGGTGCTGCTCAATGTGTTCGGCGGCAAGATCACCACCTACCGCCGGCTGGCCGAACAGGCGCTCGCGCGCATCGGGCCGCATCTGAGCGTGCAGGGCGGCGACTGGACAGCCGGCGCCCCGCTGCCGGGGGGCGATTTCGACCATGACAAGGTATCGGGGCTGATCGCCGGGCTGCAGGCCGAACACGCCTTTCTGACCGACGACTGGGCGCGTCGGCTGGTGCGCGCCTATGGCACCGAAGCCCATGACCTGCTGGAGGGTGCCAAGGAGGCCGCCGATCTGGGCCGCGATTTCGGCGCAACCCTGACCGAGGCGGAACTGCGCTGGCTGCGCGCGCACGAATTCGCCCGCACCGCCGAGGATGTGGTCTGGCGCCGCTCCAAGCTCGGGCTGCAGTTGACGCAGGACCAGATCGCCGCCATCGAGGCATGGATGCAGGCGCAGGACGCGGAAGAGGCAAAGCCTGAGGGGGAGAAAGCATGAGCTATATTCTGGCCATCGATCAGGGCACCACATCCAGCCGCGCCATCGTCTTCGATGCCGCGCTGAAGCCGCGCGCCAGCGCGCAGGAGGAATTCACCCAGCATTACCCGGCCTCGGGCTGGGTCGAACACGAGGCCGGCGATCTGTGGGCCACCACCGCCGCCACCTGCCGCGCGGCGATCGAAAAGGCCGGCCTGCGCGCCTCGGACATCGCCGCCATCGGCATCACCAACCAGCGCGAAACCGTGGTGATCTGGGACCGCGCCACCGGCAAGCCCATCCACCGCGCCATCGTCTGGCAGGACCGCCGCACCGCCGAGGCCTGCAGCGCGCTGTTCGACGCGGGCCACGAGCCGATGATCACCGAACGCACGGGCCTGCTGCTGGACCCCTATTTCTCGGCCACAAAGGTCGCGTGGCTTCTGGACGAGGTCGAGGGCGCGCGCGCAAGGGCAGAGCGCGGCGAACTGGCCTTCGGCACGGTCGACAGCTGGCTGATCTGGAACCTCACGGGTGGCAAATCCCACGTCACCGATGCCACCAACGCCGCGCGCACCATGCTCTACGACATCGCCAAGGGCCGGTGGAGCAAGACCATCTGCGAATTGCTGCGCGTCCCGATGGAGATACTGCCCGAGGTGCGCGATTGCGCGGGCAGTTTCGGGCAGACCCGGGCCGACCTCTTCGGCCGCGAGATCCCGATCCTCGGCGTGGCCGGCGACCAGCAGGCCGCCACCATCGGGCAGGCCTGTTTCGCCCCGGGGATGATGAAATCGACCTACGGCACCGGCTGCTTTGCCCTGCTCAACACCGGCGGGACGCTGGTGCGGTCGAAAAACCGGCTTCTGGGGACCATCGCCTATCGTCTGGACGGGCAGGTGACCTATGCGCTGGAGGGCTCGATCTTCATCGCCGGGGCCGTGGTGCAATGGCTGCGCGACGGGCTGCGGATCATCCGCGCCGCGCCCGAGACGCAGAAACTGGCCCTTGCCGCCGACAAGGGGCAGGAGGTGATGATCGTGCCCGCCTTCACCGGGCTGGGCGCGCCCCATTGGGCGCCCTCGGCGCGCGGCGCGGTCTACGGGCTGTCGCGCAATTCGGGGCCGGAGGAACTGGCCCGCGCGGCACTGGAAAGCGTCGCCTTCCAGACCCGCGACCTGTGGGAGGCGATGGCCGCGGACTGGGCCGCCAGCGGGCTGGAGGATGGCGGCACGCAGGTGCTGCGCGTGGATGGCGGAATGTCTGCCAGCGATTACGCCATGCAATTCCTGTCCGACATCCTCGGCGCCCCGGTGGACCGGCCCGAGGTGCTGGAAACAACCGCGCTGGGCGCTGCATGGCTGGCCGGGCAGGAGGCCGGCGTCTGCCCGGGGATGGAGGAATTCGCCGGCAACTGGGCGCTGGAGCACCGCTTCACCCCGGCCATGGACAGCGCCACACGCGACCGCCGCTATGCCGCGTGGCAACGGGCGGTCGCGGCCACGATCTCGGCCGGCTAGCCCTCGCCCCTGCACCCGCACCCGCGCCCTGCTCTGTAGGCCAAACCTTGCCATTCCGCCGGGGCGCGGCATACTGCGGCGCAGGAGCAGGGCCAGGGGGGCTAAGGGGATCGACATGGCACAGGAACGCAGGGGCCGGCTGGACGGCAAGCGCGCATTCGTCACGGCGGCGGGGCAAGGTATCGGTGCGGCCAGCGCCCGGGCCATGGCGGCTGAGGGCGCGCAGGTGATCGCCACCGATCTGG